>JBANGF010000239.1:0-6584 GCA_037975655.1 Bacteroidota bacterium
CTCTGCCACATCCAAAATGCCAAACTCTTTGATCCCAGGCGTATCGATGAGGTCTCCTGATCCGGGTAAGAAAAATAGTTCCGCAAATGTGGTCGTATGCACCCCTTTGGCACTGTAATCAGATACCTCCTTGGTTTCCTGCTTTGCATGAGGGAGCAGCGCATTGAGCAAGGTACTCTTTCCCACACCCGAATGCCCTGAAATTAGGTTGGATTTCCCCTGAATATAGGGTAGCAGCTTGGAGTCAAGATCCTGATCCTCCAAAGCAGAAACCTCTACCACCGGATAACCAAGTGGCACATAAATCTCATGAATATCTTGGAGCCAATCTTTTTCATCTTCTCCTTCCAACTGATCCATCTTATTGACGACAAGCAGGGTTGGGATGCCATAACTCTCCGTAGCCACCAAAAACCGATCAATAAAGCCTAGCGAGGTTCTTGGCTTCTTCATCGTAATCACCAAAATCGCCTGATCAATATTGCTCGCGATGATGTGTGAAAAATGCTGCTTTCGCGTAGATTTTCGAATGACATAATTGTCCCGAGGAAAAATTTCATGAATCACCGCCGACTCCTGTCCCTCCTCCTTTTCCAATGATACCCAATCGCCAACAGCAATCGGGTTGGTCAGTTTGAGCTCATCCTGCTTAAATTTTCCTTTCAGGCGCGCAGAAAGGATCCCCAGATCGGTATGAACCAGGTACCAACTCCCCGTAGATTTGATGACTCTTCCTTTCATTTGGCAGTTCTACTTAGGTGTTCGGTAATTCGAGTGGCAGCACCCAGGTTTGCCTTGACCCAGTTTTGGGAAGCGGCTACGGATTGTGAATAAAATTCTGATTGCTCCAGCTTTGCCACTACTTCTTGAAGTTCTTGTGCGTTCGCTACCGTGAAGCCACATCCCTCTACCTGGCTTTGTGCAGCTTCAGGAAATTTGGAAGCACGTCTTAGCTTTCCAAAAATCACCGGAACTCCAAATCCCAAAGGCTCCAAAATATTATGAAGACCCTTGCCGAAGGCACCGCCCACGTACGCAATATGGGCAAATTGGTACAAGGAAGAAAGCATTCCGATGTTGTCAATAAATAGGATTCGATGGGATTGCTCCTCTTTCCACTGGGAATATTTTTGAAAAGGGACTCCAAGCGTAGTTGCCCATCGGTCAATCACCACTGCGTCTATTGCATGGGGTGCTATGATCCATAGCCAATCTGGTTTGGATTGGATCAAGGGAATAAGCAGATTCATGTCTTCCTCCCATGCTGATCCGATGACAACCGTAGGCCGATCCTGGATCCAATTTTTAATTGCCGGAAAATCCAATGGTTGGGCAGCAGTAGCAGCTACACGATCAAATCGTGTATCTCCAGTTAGGCTAGCCTTGGTGATTTTGAGTGAAGTCAGGAGCTGAATGCTGGCTTCATTTTGGGTAAAAATCCAGTCCATTTGCGCTAGCATCCTGCGGAAGAATTTGCCATACCAGGCAAAATAGGATTGCTCAGGCCGAAAGGAAGCTGCAATCAAATACAGGGGAATGTCGCGCTTTTTTAGCGCTTGCAGGTGGTGGTACCAAAGGTCATACTTCACAAAGATACTTTGACTGGGCTGTAGGATCTCCACAAAACGCTCCGCCCAAGACTTACGATCGAGAGGAAGGTAAGTAATGCAATCCACACCAGACTGCGACCTCCTGCTTGTGGGTTCGTACCCAGAGGGGCTAAAAAAACTAACTACAACCCAAGTTTTAGGTTCCTTGGCCTTAAGTGCGGCAATGACCGGTTTTGCTTGTTCGTATTCGCCTAGGGAGGCCACATGAAACCAGGTCAAGGGGCCTGGGTGGGCAGTTCGAAAATCAGCAAGTTTTGAAAACAAATCGCTTCGCTGCGCTAAAAAATGCCTGATTTTTGGCACAAAAACGCCAAGGATTGGTAAAATCCTGGTGCTTAACTCCATCAACAAGGTATACAGGGCATTCATCCTTCAAAAGTAGGCAATCCCTTAGATTTCTATATTTTTTTTAGCTTTTGCTTGGATGAAAAAGGCGCGAACCTTTTTTTTACAAGTTCGTGCCTTGCAAGAGGCTGACCTCCACCGGGTTGATTTGAAAAATAAGTGCAATTGGATAGGCAAAAATTCTCTCTTACTTTAGAACATGATTAAAGTTTTGTTTGTGTGTTTGGGCAATATCTGCCGATCTCCAATGGCCGAAGGGATTTTTAATGCCAAGGTGAAATCTTTGGGATTGGAAAAATACCTGAAATCAGACAGTGCGGGGACTTCGGATTACCATATTGGAGAACTTCCAGACGAACGTACGCTTCGTTGCGCCAAAGAGAAAGACATTCCTATCCAGCATAGAGGAAGACAGGTTCACCGTACAGATTTCAGGGATTTTACCTATATCGTGGCGATGGATGAACACAATCTAAAAAATTTAAATCAGCTGAAGGAAAAAACTCCCCACTCAACCAAGGAAGTTTACCTCATGCGCAACTTTGTCCCTGGGTGTATGGGTCTCCCTGTACCAGACCCCTATTATGGAGGTGAAAAGGAATTTGAGGAAGTATACCGTATTCTAGACGAAGCACTTGATGAATTTCTCAACCATTTGAAGAAGGTACATCCGGTGCTAGTCGAAAAAAGGGAGCAAGTGTTGTAATTATTGACACATGCTCAACACTCCAATTTATAGCACCTAACCTTCCTTGTTTCTCAGCTTCTATTAGCCAGAAATTTTTACTTTTTGCCCAGTTTTCACCGCCTCATAGATGGCATCTACGATATGCATGTCCTTCAATCCTTCTTCTCCATCAACTGGGATTAGCGGTTGCTTGCCATCCAAGATAATCGCAGCCATTTCATCCATTTGGGTGGTTTGATGAGTCACATGGCTATGCTCGAGTGGACCAGAATGAGTCCTAGCCTTGATGGGACCGTAGCCTGTGGAAGGCTGCATTTCTGCAAAACCTTTAGTCCCGCTGAGAAAAAATTTATCCAAGTAATTCAGGGAATAGGTAGATAAGCAAGAGGCAGTAGCACCTGAAGGGAAGCCCATCTGAAAGGTGATGGTCTCGTCAATACCTTCCCCAAATTTGATTGGATCAGTTTTCGTTTCCTGTGCAGTCACCCAAATCGGATCCTCCCCAAGTAAGTAGCGGGCTCCATTGATGGAATAGATGCCTATATCCATCATCGCTCCACCACCAGAGAGTGCCTTTTTGAGCCTCCATTGGGAAGGGTCTCCAATTATAAATCCACTTAGGCCTTTAAAAAATAGGGTTTTGCCAAATTCACCAGCACGCTGTCGTTTGACAATGTCTAGGGTATTGGCCTCAAAGTGCATGCGGTAGCCAATCAAGAGCTGCACCCCCGCTGCTTTACACGCTGCAATCATTTCCTGCCCCTCTTGGGCGTTGACAGCCATGGGCTTTTCACAGATCACGTGCTTGCCCGCCTTAGCCAATAATAGGGTATGCTCCTTGTGCAAGGCATTGGGAGTAATCACGTAGACGGCATCGATGTCTTTGTTGTTTTTAATTTCATCTACATTGGTGTAGGAGTAGCAATTTTGTGCAGGAAGCCCATATTTTTCCTTCCACTGTTCTATTTTGGATGGGGTGCCGCTGATGACGCCTACTAATTTTGCTCTTGAGCAATCCTTCATCGCTTCGGCCACACGGGAGGCATAACTTCCTAGACCCATGAGGGCTACGCGCAATACCTTTGGCTCTTGTTGACTCAATGCCCGGGCAATGCTGTCAGAAAAAGGAAGACTGAGTGCGAGCGTGGTAAGGCCAGCTTGATGGAGAAAACGTCGGCGTGTGGACATGAGTATCAGGGATTTATTTACTAAAAGTTAGCAAAACCCGCCGGCAAGTGAAGCCAAAACCTACTTTTTTCTTCGAACGGCCTGATAGGTAGTTCGGGTGGTTTGTTCCAAAAGCACGGCATATCCTTCCATCAACTTGGAAATTTCCTCCACTCTAGGCTTGAGGATGGTCAGGAGTTCTAGTTCCTCATTGTATCGAATCTCAAAGGCAGCTTTTAAACTTTCCACCAGCTGCTCCAACTTGAAAAGCTGTGTGTCCAGTACGATAGAAACTGTGATGGCAGATACCTGCAACATATTCACGCGCAACTTGAGTACTTGAAGCTGCTCGTAAATAAGATGAATATGCTTTTCTTCAATGAAGGTAAAGTCAGTCACCTTGAAGGTCACCAATACTTGATTTTTCTTCAGTACTAAAGTAGGCACCTCGTGCGGGGCAGCATGCTCATGAATTTTGGTTCCTGAGCCTTCTGGATTTATAAAGGATTTAACAAAAAGGGGGATACCTGCATTGGCCAGCGGCTTGATGGTTTTGGGGTGGATGACCGAAGCCCCGAAATAGGTCATTTCTGCTGCCTCGCGGTACCTGAGTTCTCCAAATTTTTGAGTATTTGGAAATAGTTTGGGATCTGCATTGAGCACTCCAGGCACATCTTTCCAAATCGTTACCGACTCCGCATCCAAGCTAGTGGCAAGAATCGCCGCTGTAAAATCAGATCCCTCTCTTCCAAGCGTGGTGGTTCGTCCCTGAGGATCTCTCCCTATAAATCCTTGGGTCAAAATCGTTGTGTGTTCCAATAGGCCAGCCCATTGATTCTGGCAAGCACTGCGGGTCTTTTCCCAATCTATTTTTGCAAAGCGATAATCCGAGTCCGTGTGAATCACTTCACGCGCATCTTCCCAACGGTTGGGCAATCCTCGGAAACCCAAGTACTCGGATACAATCAAGGAAGAAATCAGCTCCCCAAAGCAGACCACCTGGTCGTACACCTCATCGTAATTTGCTTTGGACACTTGCGCCTGAATGGCCTCCCATGCGGCAGAGAAAAATGTGTCCAATTGCTCCCCTACTGGGTGTGACTCCGGAAAAAGTTCTGCACAAAGATCTTTATGAAATTTCTTGAGTGAATTCCATTCGGTATCGTATTCCTCCCCTGCCAATTTTTTGTTCAAAATCGCTTCCAAGGCATTGGTAGTTTTGCCCATGGCAGAGACCACGATGACCGCACTCGTTTGCAATCGAGGAAGCAGAATATCGTATAGATTTCTCAAAGCAGGTGCATCTTTGACCGATGCTCCTCCAAATTTGTAAACCAGGGTTGCACGCATAAGTTCAACGAAGAACGAGGGATTTCTTCCCCACGAAGGTACATAAAGAAGGAGAAATGAAAAGCACAATCCCAGGTGTGGATCCATTGGGAATCGCTAATCCAAATTCCTGACCACTTTTCACATTTGTGAAGGAGAAATTACTAGAGATTTTTACATTTGTCTACCTAATCCAATTCTTGTATGAACTCACGTTCCCTGTATTTGTCCCTTGTCGCTGTACTAGCGACCACCTTATTTTGGTCTTCTTGTGGACCTAAAGCACCCGTCATCGACGAACGATTTGCAACCCAAACCGAAAAATTGCTCATCAAGGTGGATACGCTACACAGCGGATTCGAGAATCCTTGGGGCATGACCTGGCTTCCAGATGGAACCCTCCTGGTGACCGAAAGAAAAGGAGAAATCTTAGTGTTCAAAGAAGATAAATTTACTGGCGAAAAAATCCAGGGCCTTCCGCCTGTTCACAACGTGAATCAAGCAGGTCTATTGGATATTGCTGTGCATCCCAACTATGCAGAAAATGGTTGGATTTACATCTCCTATGCGAAGCATTTTGAAGACAGTACAGCTGCCACCACTATCCTACGATTCAAATTAGAGGGCACAAATGCAGTCAATCAAGAAGAATTAATCGTAGCAGGACCTTCCTGGAAAGGTGGCCGTCACTTTGGTAGCCGTATCGTTTTTGACAAGGCTGGCTTCCTCTATTTCTCCAACGGAGACAAGGGAAATATCCCGATGAATGCACAAAACTTAAACAATGCTCATGGAAAAATCCACCGCATCAAGGACGATGGGGGTATTCCTGCAGACAACCCCTTCAAGGATTCCTTGGGCAATACCAGTTCGATTTGGACCTATGGCAACAGAAACCCACAAGGGCTATTTTATGACAAGGAAACCGATCGAATCTGGGAGGTGGAACATGGCCCAATGGGTGGCGATGAACTCAACCTGATTGAAAAAGGTAAGAATTATGGCTGGCCAGTGATTACCTACGGAATCAATTACGATGGTACACCTATCACGGATATCCAAGAAAAAGAAGGTATGGAACAACCCAAGCATTATTGGGTACCCTCTATCGCGACTTGCGGTGTGACCGTGGTCAGCTCCGACAAATACCCTGCATGGAAAGGGAATATCCTAGTTGCCGCTTTAGCGAAGCAGCACATCGCTCGCGTGGAGATGAATGGAACCGCTTATGTGAAGGAAGAAAAATTGCTTCAGGACATCGGACGCGTTCGCCAAGTAGCCCAGAGCCCAGATGGCTACATCTATGCCATCACCGAGGCAACAGGCTTGTTGATCAAATTGCTCCCAATCCGATAAAAAAATAACAACTCAGACCCCTAGAAGACCTTTCAAACGAAAGGTCTTTTTTTGTACTCATCTTGCCGATAAATTATCTCACTGAAACA
>JBANGF010000245.1:0-7933 GCA_037975655.1 Bacteroidota bacterium
TAGTGTCTCGGAACGTGGAGGGGCAGGGTGTGGGACGCTGGATGGGAGAATATGCTCAAGTAGCAGCCAAATCTCGTGGATTTCTAGCCATGCAGTTCAATTTTGTAATTAAGTCCAACCAAAAGGCAGTTCATCTTTGGAAATCCCTAGGCTTTTCTGTGATTGGGGAGATTCCGGAAGCCTACCGGCACCCGAACTTGGGTTTGGTATCTGCGCTCATCTTTTATAAAAAATTATAAGTTTATCAAATTTACGAACCCCTCAGTTCAGCCAATCATGACCCTCGATCGCCGAAGTTTTATCAAATCCACCCTACTCACCAGCTGCTCATTCTTGTTGCCACCGGCAATTCTAGACTTGTGGGCAGGAGAGGAGCAAAGCCTTCGACTGGGGTTGATTACGGATCTGCACAAGGACATCATTCATGATGCTGACCTTCGGCTACAAACCTTCTTAGAGACCCTAAAAGGTGTTTCCCCGCATGCTAAAATCCAACTGGGTGATTTTGCTATTCCTAAAAAAGAAAACCAGCCCTTTATTGATTCCTTCAATCAAGATCCCATTCCTTCCCTGCATGTGATGGGCAATCACGATTTGGATGAGGGCTACACAAAGGAGCAGGTTGTGCAAACTTTCGGCATGCCGGCAGCTTACTATGCCCAGGTGATTCAAGGGATCCGAATAGTGGTACTAGATGGGAATGATCCAGGGTCCCCGATATCCACTGGTGGCTATGCCTCCTACATCGGTAAAGTGCAGCAGGACTGGTTAAACCAAGAATTGACAAATTCAAAAGAACCCGTCCTGATCATTTCCCATCAGCCCATTGCAGGAATCTACACGATTGATAATGCTGCCGAGATTCAAGCCTTGTTGACTGCACATGCCAGCAAAATCATCCTTGCTATCAATGGACATGCCCACGTAGACCAGTTTCTCAAGGTCGGCGGAGTTTCCTATTTACACTTGAATTCGGCCTCCTACTATTGGGTAGGGGAAAAACACAAGCATCTCAGTATGGATGCTGCTACCCATGTCGCCTATCCTTCCTTGTCACGAACCTGCCCCTATGCAGAAGTACTTTTCGGAATTCTAAACCTAGATCGAAAGGAGGGAAAACTTACGCTAACTGGTAGAAAAAGCAGTTGGATTGGCCCTTCCCCTTTGGAATTGGGATACGGCATCTTATCCAAAGCTGAGCAAGAGCTTTACCTCCAACCTAGAATTTCCGATCGAAAGATTAATTAATTTTTAGCAGGCAAACTTTCCAAAACAAGTCGAATCAATTCGGCTTTGTCTCCATTTGGAATCCAACGAGTCACAACTAGCAAGTCATTTTCAGGATCCACATAGATCATGTTGGTACCTGCACCTAGGTGAAAGAATGCTGATTTGGGTGCAGCAGGAATCTGCTTTTGTTCCAAGTTGAGGTAGTAATTCATAAACCCGTAATCAGGCTGCACTAGAGTAGGGGTTTTGGAAAGGTCAATCCAAGTGCGTGGAATGAGTTGCTTTCCATTCCAGTTTCCATTACGTAGCGTGAGGTAGCCAAATCTAGCTTGATCCCATGCGGAAATCATCATTCCTCCGCCCCAATGCGAGCCTCCGCTTACAGATTGAACGATTTGTCCATCGAGTACCACGTAGGAGTTTTCGTATCCAGTCCATCTCCAAGTTGGGCTTGCTCCAATGGGATCCATAATTTTTTCTTTTAGCACCTGAGGAAGTGGTTTCCGCCACACATTCAAAAGTGCCATGGCAAGCACATTTACACGCGTGTCGTTGTATTCGTAACTGCTACCTGGTTCGCGTTGATCTCTGCTTCTTTTTTGCTTCACCCCCTCTGCAGGGCGGTCCCCCCAATCCGGCTTCCCCCAAAGGGAGCCCTCCCAATCCGAGGTCTGTCGAAGCAAGTTGTCCCAGGTGATTTTTTGGTTGTGTGGGGTATCAAAGAGATTAAACACATCTTCTTGATCCAGGTGATCTGCTTTGTTGACTGCCAAGCGCAAGGGGTCGTAAGGGTAGATGGGCGCCATGTAGGGATGAACCTGATCTTGAACAGAGCGAATCAAGCCTGCTTCCACGGCTAAGCCTGCGGTAGTCGAAAGGAAACTTTTGGCCACACTAAAGGTCAAATCTACCCGTGCTGGATCTCCCCATTGGCCGACAACATATCCTTTGTAAATGATCAATCCAGTCGCCGGTCCACGTTCTTTCATAGGGCCAACAGGATAGCCAAAAGGCTCTCGACCAAAACTGCTTTCGTAATGGGCGATTTTTAGGTTGCGATTTTCTGTGCTTTCGTGCGTTTCAGCAAAACGAATAGCTTCTTGAAGTTTAGTAGCGTCTACTCCCAGTTCCTTGGGAGTTTTGGATTTCCAATTTCCTGCCTCTGGAAAATAGCCTTGGGAATAGGTAGCTGTAAAACTCATCCCAAGGGTAAAAATAGAAAAGAAGAGATTCTTCATAGTGGAGTCCTTTTTTGTTCGAGTTTACTACAATGGTAGGTTAAAGCCAGACCATTTATCAAATCTTTTTTTGCGGGCTAGTTTTCAAACTCTTTTGCGGGCAACGAGTTAAAGAAAAAAATCCAAGTCAATACAGGGTTTTTAGGAATTTCCTCGATTTAGTAGATCATCAGATGAGCGAAAAGAAGATATACATTGTAGGCGCTGGGCTTTCAGGTCTTATTGCTGCCCTTGAACTTGAAAAAGCAGGTTTGTCACCTGTGATTTTGGAGGCTTCAGATCGAGTAGGGGGACGTATGAAAACTGATATCTTGGATGGATATCGACTCGATCATGGGTTTCAGGTATTGAATACCGCCTATCCTGAAGCGAAGCGATACCTTGATTTTCAAGCCTTGCAACTCAAAAACTTTGATCCAGGAGCAATTATTTTTGAAGGCAAGGATTCCTATATCCTCACGGATCCTTTGCGAAATCCATTGAAATTAGTTGGAATGGCGGTTTCTAGAGTAGGGACCTTCTTGGATAAGGTGAAGGTATTTACCCTCACCCAAGAATTAAAGAAAAAGAGTTCGGAGGATATTTTTGCGGAACCCTCACTGCCAACCCATGAATACTTGAAAAAGTATGGATTTTCGGATGCCATCATTACCAATTTTTTCATGCCGTTCTTTCGGGGTATCTTTTTAGAAAAGGACCTAGAAACGAGTTCCCGAATGTTCGAGTTTGTGTTCAAAATGTTTTCTCAAGGCTATGCCGCGGTTCCCGCAAAAGGAATGGGTCAGATTCCTGAAATGATCAAAGGCCAACTACAAACGACAGAAATTCGACTGAATACGCCCGTTGCAAGTGTGGAAGGAGGAAAGATCCTGCTTTCGGATGGGACCCAAATAGATGCCGATAGAATCATTGTGGCCGTTCAGCCAGATTTAGTAATGAAGCAGTTGGAAGGTCAGTTTGCGCCCGCGCGTAAGGTGATCAACCTGTATTTTGCGGCTCCCAAATCCTTCTTAGGTCGGCCAATGATTGGGTTACTCACTGGTAAGCGGGTGATCAATAACTTGGTATTTATGGAGGATGTCTCCAAAGAATATGTACCGGCAGGCAAGTCTCTTCTCTCTGTCACTGTATTGGATACAGAATTGACTGAGAAGGAGTTGATAAAGGTCGTTCAAAGTGAATTAGAGGAAATTTCAAGTATCAAAGCCGAACTATTCAAACACCTGAAAACCTACCTCATCCCACACGCTTTGCCGCAGGTAGGGGATTTGAAATTTAGCATTCCTTTCACCGAATGCAAGGTGCTGGACCAAGTGTTTTTGGCAGGCGATTACCTCTTGCATGGGTCCATTAATGCAGCCATGACCTCGGGTAGAACTGCTGCCGAGGCAGTTATCCACTCGTTTAGCGAACGAGAGTATTAAAAATAGAAGTTTGGCTTATTTCTTATCCAAGTTGAAGATGGATCGCAATTCCACTGCGTCTTCAGGCTTCATCCGCTGGGCAAGAACCAATCGCAACTGTCTTCTTCTCAACGCCCCCTCATAAAATTCAATTTCCTCGGATGTTTCTGGTACTACTTCGGGTACTTCAATCGGTTTGCCATTCTGGTCTACGGCCACAAAGGTGAAAAAAGCACGGTGGGTTCTAATTTTTTTGTTGGCAGGAATGTCCTCAGCCGTTACTTCAATGAATACCTCCATGGAGGAATTGAAGGCACGCGTTACTTGTGAGCGGAGCGTCACTACATTACCCAAATTGATTGGTTCTTTAAAGGAAATGTTATCTGCTGAGGCGGTAACTACGATTCGGTTGCAATGCTTCTGAGCGGCAATGGCGGCTACGATATCCATCCAATGCATCAATCGTCCACCCATGAGGTTGTTGAGCGTATTCGTATCGTTGGGAAGCACCATTTCCGTCATGATGGTGATAGAATCCTTAGCAAACTTTTGATTAGGCATATTGGCTGATTTTGTTCAAAAATAGCATTAAAATTCCGTGAAATGCACTTTTGTTAACTAATTCCAAATTTAATTTGGAATCAATGATTTTTTCGACCGACTTAAATGAATTGATTTTCAATGATTCCAGCCTTCTTTACCAAGCAAGGGTACAAAGGCGAATCCTTCAAATTCTTCTCGTTCGATTTTTGTAGCCGACTTTTTGGTGATTTTCACCATGGCTTGCTTGCTTCGATCTCCTACAGGAATGACCAAAATCCCGCCGATTTTCAGTTGCTGGATCAGGGCTTCAGGTACAACTGGAGCCCCGGCGGTGACAATGATCTTGTCGTAGGGAGCATGTGCAGGCACGCCGCCTGTGCCATCACCAAAAAACAAATGCAATTGAATTCCCAGGCGCTGCAGAAATCGGTTGGTATGCTCAAAAAGTTTTTTTTGATACTCAATGCTGTACACTTCGGCTCCTAAAAGATGCAGAATGCAGGCTTGGTACCCAGAACCAGTTCCGATTTCGAGGATTTTATCTCCTGGAGCAACTTCCAATAAGGAAGATTGAAAGGCTACCGTGTAGGGTTGAGAAATGGTTTGCCCTTCGCCTATAGGAAATGCCTTGTCCTCATACGCATGGGAGATTAAGGCCGTATCGAAAAAAAAGTGACGCGGTAGTGTGTTGATTGCCTCCAGTACTGCTTCGTTTTGGATCCCTTTTTTGCGAAGTTCGGCTACCAGCGCCTTTCGCTTTCCCTTGTGTAAGTAGGTATCTTCTAATTTGAGCATGAATTTTGGACTTGAGCCCTCGAAGATAATTGATTAATTGCCGTACTTTGAATCCGAAAAGGCAATTTTTGGTATAGATTGTCGGAAGTACCTAATCCTCAGCACATGTTTACTGGAATCATCGAAGCCATTGGAACTCTAAGTCAAATCACCACCGAAGGGTCAAACACGCATTTTTCTTTTTCAAGTCCACTAACTGCTGAATTGAAGGTAGATCAATCCTTGGCACACGATGGCGTTTGTCTCACCGTAGTAGAAGTTTCTCCAGAGGGATATCGAGTGACCGCAATTGCGGAAACCTTGCAAAAGACCAATTTATCGACTTGGAAAGTGGGTAAAAAAGTGAACTTGGAGCGCTGCATGTCAGCAAATGGACGCTTCGATGGTCACATCGTCCAAGGTCATGTGGACCAAATCGGAACCATTCAGCGCATCCAGGACCAAGATGGTTCTTGGCTAGTGGATGTGACTTTCGATGCTGCATTGGGAAATGTGACGGTTGAGAAAGGATCCATCACCATGAATGGGACCAGCCTAACCTGTTTTAATTCTGCGCCAGGCTCCTTTTCAGTGGCCATCATTCCTTTCACCTATGAGTTTACCAACTTTCATCAATTGAAAGCAGGGGATATCGTCAACTTGGAGTTTGATATTGTCGGCAAATACATCCAACGCATCACCAAAGGCTATCTTTGAGTAAAATCCGTTGGTCTACAAACAAAAAATGGCAGCAAGAGATCCTTGCTGACATTTTTTGTTTCAAAAGTACTTATACCTTGATGTAGATTTTATTTTTATCCATCAGGAACCCAATACTCCAAATCAAGAGCATGTAGGCTATGGCAAATAGGAAAGAGGCATTTTTAGGTTCCAGCCAACTGGTAAATCCATTTGCGTAGATCACATCTTTCAGGTTGCTATCCCCAACAGGAATGAAGGAAATGAGTGCGATCACGATCCCAGAGCACACATACAGGATGAGCGGGTTGCGTCCAAAGGCCTGAAAGAAGTAGGTCCAAGAAGAAATCCGATTGACCTCCACCACAAAAACAAGAACTGAAAGCAAAATTAGATCCCAGCCTACGGTAAGTAGCACGTAAGGGCTAGTCCAAATTTTCTTGTTGATTGGGAATAAAACATCCCACGCATAACTCAAGCCAATCAAGACAATTCCCATTACCATAAGCATTCGTACGACTGGAACAGTATTTCCATTTTTTTGGATAAATCGACCTACTAGGTATCCTGCAATCACGTTAACGATGGAAGTGAGCGTACTCAAAATTCCTTCTGGGTCAAATGGAATGCCTTCTCCCATGTACATTCGCTTTTCGCCAATGACTGCCAAGTCCAGATGAAGGGCCACGTTACCTTCCAAACTATACGGATCACCTGCTGTTCCGAAATAGTAGAGAATAGGCCAATACAGAAGTAGGGAGGCAATGCTAAAAATCCAGCCAAGTCTGATTCCTCCCCAATACAAGAGGAGTGCAGCACCCAAATAGGATAGTGCGATGCGCTGCAATACCCCCAGCAATCGAACTTCGGACAAATCAATGAATGCAAGTTGCCCGGCTTCATTGGGTTCAAAGAAAGGAAAAGCATTGAGCAGCCAACCAATAGTAAAAATGAGGGCCGTGCGGGTAATAACTTTTTTGTAAAAATCGCCAGGCCGCATGTCCTGCATCTTTTTGAGAGCAAAACTCATCGCGTTTCCTACCACAAAAAGAAAGGTGGGAAATACCAAGTCGGTAGGGGTAAATCCATGCCAGTCGGCATGAGCGAGTGGCGCATAGAGTGTGCTCCAATCTCCTGGGGTATTTACAATGACCATGAAGGCCAAGGTCATGCCCCTCAAAACGTCTAAAGCCAAGTAACGTCCATTTAAGGTGTTGGCCTGTTGATCTATTCGCATAGGTTACGTTTGGGTTATACTGGGTGATTAATCTTTCGCTGATTAATTTATTTAAAATTAGATGCTTATAAAAATATCTCCCCTTAAATTTATTCAGTCACCACATCTAGAAGCTTAACTATGAACCACTTTTTCTTACGCGGCGTCTTTTTTTGCATCCTTTTTATCGGTGTCCTAGTTCCGAAAGGATGGGCTCAAGTGCATGCTTCCTGGTATTTGGAGGAGAACAAAATCACTGCTCCTCAACAGCATACGGCAACCCTCACGCTGACCAATCGTGGTGCCGGGACGCTGGATGCAGGCTGGAAGTTGTATTTCAATACCATATTCATTTCCATTCGGAGCCAGTCTTTGGACCCGAAACTTAGTTTGAAGCACCTGCAAGGCGATTTCTTTGTATGGGAAGGGGAGACACCTTCCTTGAAGCCCAACGAATCCTTTTCTTTATCTTATAGAAGTTCAGGGACATTTTTGAAGAACGCCTATTCTCCTGAGGGTTTGATTTTTTTACATGCGGATGGAAAAAGGGAGGAAATTTCCCAGTACCAAAAAGAAGTCATTACGGAGGCCAATCTAGTGGAATTGGCTGAAGGTACTTCCTTTCCAGTGACCTCTTCAGCCCAGCGCTATGCTGAGAATCGCGAACTTTTCCCATTACCCAACCAAAGCATTCCTCCCTACTTACCTTCTCCCAAAAGTTGGAAGTTTACCGGCTCGACGTTATCGCTAAGTCCTGGAACTATCCAAGTGGAGGGAGCAGCAGTCTTCGAAAAAGCCAAAGAATACCTCGAGGCTACGCTGAAAAATGG
>JBANGF010000268.1:0-2992 GCA_037975655.1 Bacteroidota bacterium
ACAAAATCATCCGCTTGCGGAAACGCTTCGCTTTTCCCTTCGCTACTCCATTGCCAACAATTGATGTCAATAGATCGCTCTAAAGCGCCTCAATTTTCACTTCCCTCTGAATTTACCTTACCCGCTCCTCAGCAATTTCAACTGAGCATGGGAAATAGATTATTTTTCTTCCGAACACCAGGAATTGATGCGGTCAAATTGGAAGTTATTGGTGCAAGTTCTAGATCAACACTTCCGAATCTCCATGCGCTGATTCCCTCTTTCACCTTGCAAATGCTCCAGGAGGGCACGACCCAGGCAAGTGCACAACAATTGGCAGAATTTTTTGATTACCATGGGGCAGAGGTTTATCCTACCTTAAGTTATACCCAGGAAGGTCTGAGTCTACTCTGCATCAAAAAACACCTTTTTGCACTGCTGCCCACGTTCATCTCCTTGTTTACGGAGGCTACCTTTCCAGTAGAAAACCTGGAGAAACGAAAATCCCAACGTAAACTCAGCCTCAAACTAGACCAGGAAAAACCAAGTTCCCGAGCAGGACAGCTCTTCAAAAAAGGATTGTTTGGGTCGGAACATCCCTATGGTCAAGAAATAACGGAAGCACATATTTCAGAAATCACTCCTGAGCTCCTGAAAGCCTATTACCAGATCCAACTTTGGAAAGATTGTAGCTTGTTTCTTTCCGGTGACTTTACCCTTCAGGAATTGGATACCCTCGTTGCGCAACTCGAGCAACTTCCCTTAAAACATGGGGCTCAATTGCAAGAATTGGCAATACCTTCTTCAACCTTGATTTTTGAGGAAGATAAAGAAGGAGCCGTACAAAGCAGCATCCGCTTGGGTGCATGGGCGATACCCAAAAAACATGCTGACTATCCTGCCCTAGCCGTATTCAATACGCTATTGGGAGGCTATTTTGGGTCGCGGCTTGTCAAAAATATTCGAGAAGACAAAGGCCACACCTACGGCATTCATTCCACTTTAGTGGAATTGGATCAGTATGCCTATTGGATGATTGCTGCCGATGTAAAAAAAGAACACCAGAAAGAGGTGTTTGAGGAAATAGACAAGGAAATTCACCGCTTGCGCAGCGAGCTTGCGGATTCGGAGGAGATTGAAATATTGAGAAATTACCTCGTAGGTCAACTCTTCTCCAAATTCAGTTCGCCTTTTGATTTGATCGAGCAATTTAAGGGAGTTTACTATTCTGGTCTTGACTTCAGTTTTTACGAAAACCGATTCAACTACCTCAAAAAATTCACCGCTGCAGACCTCCTAAACATTGGGGAACAGTATTTTTCCAGTGAAGATCGAGTGAAAGTTCGAGTAGGTTGAGTTTTGCTTTTTTGGGACCCAATTACCCCAAAAGCTCATCCAAAAACCCCTCCGTCTTCAACTTTTGGAAGATCTCCAAACAGGCCCAGGCATCTGTAGCCGCATAGCGAAGCTGCCGCTCGGTCAACTTATCTGCTTCCCAATTCGAAACCTGTTCTGCCTTTGAAATGCGGATTTTGAGGACCATTCCACAAAGGTTGCGAACACCCACATTGTGAAAGCCCACCTTTTTGAGTTCGTCGTTCAAATCAAAAAAGGATTGGGGATGGAAAGAGTCCGTCAACTTTTTCAATGCCTTGAGGTCATCGTGTACGGCGGCGCCCACTTTGAGTACATTTTCTTTTTCCAATAAACTTCTCAAAGATGGAGGAAATCCAATTTTGTTGAGTCGAAAAATAAAAGCTTGATTGGCAGTAGAAAGTTGAAGCAAGGATACATGGTTGAACTCTCCTTTACGGAACGATGGCTTGGTTTCGGTATCAAATCCGATGAGTGGCTGATTCTCTAGAAAATCTACCGCATCCTCCACCTGATCCAGACGATCAATCAAGTAGATTGGACCTTCAAATTGGCCCAGAGGCAACTCCAATAATTCTTCTTTACTGATACTGTATGGAATCATGCCAACTCTTCGCCCTTTTCGTAATAGTTGATTCCGATATTGAGGTAACCGTACAGGATGGTCATGATCGGGCTGATGATATTGAAAAAGCAATAAGGTGCATAGACGAGAGTCGCAACACCCAATACGGAGGCTTGGGTGGCACCGCAGGTATTCCATGGCACCAACACGGAGGTCACTGTAGCAGAATCCTCTAGGGTACGAGATAGGTTTTCAGGCTTTAACCCTCTTTTCTTATACACATCGGCATACATTCTTCCCGGAACTAGGATAGCCAGGTATTGATCTGAAGTAGTGATATTGAAGAAAATGCAAGTCGCAGCGGTAGAAGCAATCAAGGAACCTACACGGTGTACTTTGCGAATAATGGATTCAGCCAATACTTTCAGCATGCCGCTCTCCTCCATGATCCCACCAAAGACCATGGCACAGACGATCAGCCAGATGGTATTGAGCATTCCTGCCATGCCTCGAGTCACCAGCAACTCGTTGACCAAGGCATTTTCAGTCACTACACTAATTTCACCAAATAAGGCCATCATCACCCCCTTAAATCCGATGTAGGAGAATGAACCCTCCTCTCCCACAATTCGAACAATAATATCGGGTTGAAAAATCAAAGCAAATACGCCTCCCAATAGGGCTCCAGCCAACAAGGCAGGTACCGCTGGCACTTTTCTGACGATCATCAAAATCACCAAAACAGGAACAACAAATAACCAAGGAGTAATGGTGAAGGTAGAGGCAATGACTTCAGAAATAATCTGCACATCCGCTACATTTCCAGCCGTCTCATAATTGAAGCCAATTACCAAAAAAAGGATTAGCGTGATGGATATGGTTGGAATGGTAGTTTTGGCCATGTGCCGAATATGGGTGAATAGATCCGTACCTGCCATCGCTGGCGCAAGGTTGGTCGTATCGGATAAGGGAGACATTTTATCCCCAAAATAGGCTCCAGAAATAATGGCACCAGCAATAATCCCTTCTTCAAATCCCAGCGCTTTCCCAATTCCGAGCAAGGCCACACCTACG
>JBANGF010000303.1:0-8818 GCA_037975655.1 Bacteroidota bacterium
TGCGCAGCGGCAAAACCCTGGACAAGACCTTCAATGCTGGTGAAAAAGTAACTACTGCACGCGTAGAGAAAAGAGCACATCAGTTCCTGTACAAGGACGATCTGGGCTACAACTTTATGGATACTGATAATTTTGAGCAGATTTCTTTAGAAGAACGCCTAATTGAACGTTCCAACCTATTGAAGGATGGTCAACTCGTAGATATTTTGGTACATGCTGAAAACGAGACTCCCTTATCGGTAGAACTTCCTCCTTTCGTCGAATTGATGATTACTTACACCGAACCTGGAATCAAAGGCGACACAGCCACCAACGCACTGAAGCCTGCAACTGTGGAAACAGGTGCGACAGTGATGGTTCCTCTTTTCGTAGAGCAAGACACTTTAATTAAAGTGGATACCCGTGATGGATCCTATTCAGAACGAGTAAAATAAGTAGTTTAAGTCTCTAGATTTATTTAAATTACCCAGCTAGTTAGTTTTCAATCAACCCTTAACTGGTCCAATCTCATGGAACAAAAAAAGAACACTATGAAACCTAAAGAAATTCAAGATTTAATTGATTATATCTCAAATACCGGACTTGCAGAAGTTAAAATCAAGACGGAAGAGTTTGAACTTTCTGTTAAAAAATATGCGGACAATACCGCTCCTGCACCTGCTCCACAAGTAATTGCAGCTGTATCAACTCCTGCTCCAGTGGCAGCAGCACCAGTAGCGGCAGCACCGCCTGCAAATCCAGCACCGAATTCAAATTTGGTGGAAATCAAATCGCCAATGATCGGAACATTTTACTTGACACCAAATCCAGAGGCAGGACCTTTTGTTACTGAAGGTAGTTCCATTAGTGCAGGAAAGACCGTGTGCATCATTGAAGCGATGAAGTTGTTCAACGAAATTGAGTCTGAAGTTTCCGGGAAAATTGTAAAAATCTTGGTTGCCAATGCTTCTCCAGTAGAATATGACCAGCCCTTATTCCTGGTTGATCCAGCAGGTTGATTTTTGCACTAAATCAAAAAAAGCGTGTTTAAGAAAATATTAATTGCCAACCGTGGCGAAATTGCACTTCGGGTCATTCGAACCTGCAAGGAGATGGGTATCAAAACCGTAGCAGTGTATTCAACTGCTGACAAGGATAGTCTTCATGTGCGATTTGCGGATGAGGCGGTTTGTATCGGACCAGCTCCGAGTCGCGAATCTTACCTCAATATTACGAGGATTATTGCAGCTGCTGAAATCACCAATGCGGATGCCATCCACCCAGGCTATGGTTTCCTCTCTGAAAACGAAGAGTTTTCAAAAGTTTGCGAAGAATACGGCATCAAATTTATCGGTGCGTCCCCCGACATGATTGCCAAAATGGGAGATAAGGCTACGGCTAAAGCGACCATGAAGGCAGCAGGTGTGCCGACCATTCCAGGTTCAGAAGGATTATTGGAATCCATTGAAGAGGGTCTTGTTATTGCTAATGAAATGGGCTATCCGGTTATCCTAAAAGCAACTGCTGGAGGTGGTGGTCGAGGAATGCGCATCGTTAAGGAAGATAGCGAGTTTAAAAAAGCATGGGATGATGCCAAAATGGAATCAGGCGCTGCTTTTGGTAACGATGGTCTTTACCTTGAAAAATTTGTAGAAGAGCCCAGACACATCGAGATTCAGATTGTAGGAGACCATACCGGTAAAGCCTGTCACCTCTCTGAGCGAGACTGTTCAATACAGCGAAGACATCAAAAGTTAGTAGAAGAAACCCCTTCCCCATTCATTACAGAAGAATTGAGGGAAGCCATGGGCAAGGCAGCAATCAAAGGTGCTGAAGCAATTGGCTACGAGGGAGCAGGTACCATTGAGTTTTTGGTGGACAAAAACCGCAACTTCTACTTCATGGAGATGAATACTCGCATCCAAGTAGAGCATCCCATTACTGAAGAGGTAACCGATTTTGACTTAATCAAGGAGCAAATCAAGGTTGCCGCAGGAGAAACAATCTCCGGAAGAAACTACTACCCAAAGTTGTTTGCCATGGAATGTAGAATCAATGCTGAAGATCCAGCAAATGGCTTTAGACCAAGCCCAGGAAAGATCCTCAACTTGCATATTCCTGGAGGACGAGGGGTACGTGTAGATTCGCATGTGTATGCGGGTTATGTAATCCCTCCAAATTACGATTCTATGATTGCCAAACTCATTGTAAGTGGTCAATCTAGGGAGGAAGTAATTGTAAGAATGAAGCGAGCCTTGGAAGAGTTTGTGATTGATGGTATAAAAACCACTATTCCATTCCATATTGCTTTATTAGAGAACGAACAATTTAAGGCAGGTAACTTTACCACCAAGTTTTTAGAATCCTTTGATTTTTCGATCATTAAATAATAAGTTAATCAGCATCTTAGAATTAGCTAATAAAAAAAGGAGAAACATAAGTTTCTCCTTTTTTTCTAGTAAATCAATCGGGCAAGAATTATCCTACCACATGTAATTTCAACATATTTGTTTTGCCTTTTTCACTTAATGGCATGCTCCCGGTGTTTACAATCACTTCTCCAGTATGCACATGTCCATCTCTTTTCAAGATGTGTTCAATATCCGCAAACACCCCATCCGTAGAGGCTTGGCCCTCGTAGTAATAGGCTCGTACACCCCATACCAAAGACAATTGGGTCAGTAGTTTTTGGTTTCTTGTAAATACAAAAATATTGGAAAGCGGGCGGTGAGATGCCAATCGGAACCCCGTAAAGCCAGAGGAGGTAATCCCAACAATTGCTTTTGCTTTCACATTTCTAGAAAGCCGAGCAGCCATCAAAATCAAATTATTACTCAAAAAGGTGGGGTCTTCCTCTGGAATTTTGTAGAGATTATGGTATACCTCCGCATTTTCTTCTAAGTACGAAATGATGCTCGTCATGGCTTTTACAGCATTGATTGGGTACTTACCAGAAGCTGTTTCTGCGGAAAGCATCACCGCATCGGCACCATCCAACACTGCATTGGCAACATCGTTAGTTTCGGCACGGGTAGGACGTGGATTCTGAATCATACTTTCCATCATCTGGGTTGCAATGATAACTGGCTTGCAGGCTAGTTTACATTTCTCTACCATCTTCTTTTGCCAAAGAGGCACGATTTCCATGGGTACTTCTACCCCAAGGTCACCACGGGCAACCATGATTGCATCGGTTGCTTCGATGATTGCATCGATATTTTCTAATGCCTCCGGTTTCTCAATCTTAGCTACTATTTTACAGAACTTACCAGCCGCTTTGATCCGATTACGGAGATCAACAATATCCTCAGCAGAACGGACAAAAGACAAGGCAATCCAATCCACATCATTGGCCAATCCGAATTCAAGGTCCTCCAAATCTTTTTCTGTCAAAGAAGGTGCAGAAACATTAGTATTGGGCAGGTTAATTCCTTTTCGAGACTTTAAAATTCCTCCGTGGATTACCGTGCAATTCACATCTTTTCCATTGGTATCGTTGACGACCAATTCCAAGTTGCCGTCATCAATCAGGATGTGTTCTCCTTTTTGTACGTCCTGTGGCAAGTTTTTATAAACCGTACTGACCAAAGAAGCTGTTCCTACTACCGGATCACTAGTAATGGTAATTTGATCTCCTGGATTAATTTCTACGCCATTGTTTTCAACTTCACCCACACGGATTTTTGGTCCTTGAAGATCTTGAAGGATTCCTAGATGGCAATTCAATTCCTGGTTGACCCGGCGAATGGTATCCAGAACCTCTTTATGGACCTCATGTGAACCATGCGAAAAATTGAGTCTAAAAACATTGGCTCCGGCAAAGGCCAAACTCTTAATCATTTCGTAATTATTCGAAGCAGGGCCGATTGTGGCTAGAATTTTAGTCTTTTTAAACGGTAATTGAGACATATTTTATTAATAGGTTAATAGGTTTTCTTTTGACTTTAACTTGGAAATATCGATCCGCACAATGCTTTGCACCAATGGATTTTTCGATAGTTTTTCCATAAAGTTACTCAATTCCAGTTGGTCAGTTTCGTCCTGCACCAAGAGGAAATAATCTAGGTTTTTTAGTTCCGGAATCAAATAGGCTAATTGCTCCGAAGAATTAATCGCCCTATTTTTCAATAATTGAATAAAGCCATGCGGTAAAGAAAGAAAATACTGAGAGATTTCTAGTTTTTCAGTACTAAGAAACTCCAATTCCAAATCATCCGCTTTCACTAAATTCAACTCCAATTCCTTGTTTACCAACCAAGCCATTCGGTAATCCCGAATCGGAGATACTATTCCGAGCAATTCAAAGTCGAAAGTAGGTTCGACGTGTAACTTGGCCTTCTTCATTAAGGGTGTTCTGAATGGAACACAAAAATAGAAATTAAAACGGAGCAAGAGGCATATTCACAATCCGCAAAATTTACTTACTCCAATTCTTTGTCAATTAGGCATTAAATATATTTCTTTGTGGAGAGTTATTAACTAAACTGATCACAAAATGTCTGAAATTGCACAAAAAGTAAAGGCCATCATTGTTGACAAACTTGGCGTAGAAGAATCTGAAGTAACTATGGAAGCAAGCTTCACCAACGATCTTGGTGCTGATTCTTTGGACACCGTAGAATTAATCATGGAATTTGAAAAGGAATTCAATATTTCTATTCCAGACGATCAAGCAGAACAAATTGGTACTGTAGGCGCTGCCGTAGCGTACCTTGAGGCTAACGTAAAATAAAATCCCTCAAATTCATTTCTATGAATTTAAAAAGAGTTGTAGTAACGGGCATAGGTGCTCTCACACCGATTGGCAATACCAAAGACGAGTTCTGGAAAGGATTAGCCGCTGGTGTGAGTGGCGCTGCGCCCATTACTCATTTTGATGCTTCCCTATTCAAAACACAGTTTGCATGCGAAGTAAAAAACTTTGACATCGAACAATTTATCGAACGAAAAGAGGCACGCAAAATGGACCCCTTCACCCAATATGCAATGGTAGCCACAGAGGAAGCCATGGGTGATTCAGGTCTCAATTTAGAGACGCTTGATCTTTCTCGTGCCGGTGTGATTTGGGGCTCCGGTATTGGTGGTATCAAGACATTTCAGGAGGAGGTTATGGCTTTTTCACAAGGCGATGGCACCCCTCGATTCAATCCCTTCTTTATCCCCAAAATGATTGCAGACATTGCTGCGGGCTTTATTTCCATCAAGTATGGCTTTAGAGGACCAAACTTTGTCACTGTTTCCGCTTGTGCTTCTGCCACCAACGCCTTGATTGACGCCTTCAATCTAATTAGATTAGGCAAAGCAGATGTCTTTATTAGTGGTGGTTCTGAAGCTGCCGTTACCGAATCAGGTATCGGTGGATTCAACGCCATGAAAGCCCTTTCCCAACGAAATGATTCTCCTCAAACCGCTTCAAGACCTTTCGATAATGACCGCGACGGCTTTGTCTTGGGTGAAGGAGCCGGTGCCTTGATTCTAGAAGAACTAGAACATGCCAAAGCAAGAGGAGCAAAAATATATGCCGAATTAGTTGGAGGCGGAATGACCGCAGATGCCAATCACATCACTGCCCCGCATCCTGAAGGATTGGGTGCAAGTAGTGTGATGCGTATTGCGCTCGAAGATGCCGGCCTAAGACCAGAGCAAATTGATTACATCAATGTACACGGCACCTCTACTCCTCTCGGAGATGTGAGTGAGACTAAAGCCATCCAACAGATTTTTGGAGAGCATGCGTACAAAATGAATATCAGTAGTACCAAATCCATGACAGGTCACCTATTGGGTGCTGCAGGAGCGATTGAAGCAATTGCCTGTATCCTTGCTATGCGGCACAGCCTAGTACCTCCTACGATCAACCATTTTACGGATGACGAGGCATTTGACCCTAGACTCAACCTTACCTTCAATAAGGCACAGGAACGAGAAATTAATTACGCGCTAAGTAATACCTTCGGATTTGGCGGGCACAACTGCTCAGTCATTTTCAAAAAATACAACTGATCCGCGTGAAGCTCTTTCAGCGATTAGGAATCAATTCCCTCTTTTTTAGTGCTAAAGACAAAAGGCTTGCTACCTCGATTCAATTGATTCTGGGAAGCAAGCCTTTGAATTTATCCTTGTACCGACTTGCACTTACACCTGCCGGCTTAGGAGAAGAAACAGATAAAGGATTTCGTAAATCCAATGAACGCCTCGAATTTTTAGGAGACGCCATCCTGGGCGCCGTTATTGCCGAATACTTATTCAAAAAATACCCCTACCGAGACGAGGGATTTCTTACCGAGACTCGATCCAAATTGGTCAACCGGGAAACCCTCAATGAAGTAGGTATCAAAATTGGATTAAAAAAAACCTTGCAGCAGGTAGTCGATAATCGACAGTTTGTAGGGAACAAATCCTTGTACGGAGACATCCTAGAGGCATTTTTAGGTGCAGTGTACCTGGATCGAGGCTACGCGTTTTCCAAAAAATTGATTCTTCAACGAATCTTGATACACTTGGATTTGGAGGGCATGGTGACTACGGTTTCCAATCACAAAAGCAAGGTGATTGAATGGTCACAACGGGAAGGCAACCAAGTAGAATTCCAAGTTGTACAGGTAAATAGCAACCAACGGTACAAAGAGTTTGTTGTAGCCATAGTGGTCAACGGAGAATCTCTTGCTCAAGGCAAGGGTGAAACCAAGAAGAAAGCCGAGCAGGAAGCATCTAAAAATGCCTGCGAGCAACTACAGATTACGCGTTGAACCCTTGAATTGACCGATTAATCCATGGATGCACTAAAAATTGCTGGAGCTACTCTCAACCAAACCCCGCTGGATTGGCAGGGAAATTTTGACCGTATTGTTCAAGCCATCCAAGAAGCAAAAAGCCAGGAGGTCGAATTACTTTGCTTCCCAGAACTCTCGATCACAGGCTATGGAGCTGAAGATCTTTTTCTAAGCCCTTGGTTTGCCGATAAAGCCAAGCAGCAACTTATCCAACTCCTACCCCATTGCAAGAACATCACCCTGGCAGTAGGGCTTCCTATTTGTCTAGACCACAAGGTGTACAACACCATGGCCATCATTGAGAATGGGGAATTGAAAGGGATTGTAGCCAAGCAATTTATGGCAATCGATGGCGTACACTATGAATTTAGATGGTTTACCCCTTGGCCAGCATTCGAACAAATTTCACTTGAAATCAACGGCATACAAGTCCCATTTGGAGACCTTACATTTTACTTGAAAGGCATCCACTATGGATTTGAGATCTGTGAAGATGCATGGAGAGGAGAGGCTCGGCCTGGTTACCGACTTTGTGACCGAAAGGTAGATTTGATTTTTAATCCCAGCGCCTCTCATTTCGCAATGAACAAGACCCTGGAGCGCAGGGATTTGGTTACCCAAAGTTCCTCTCTCTTCAACTGCTTCTACCTGTATGTCAACTTACTTGGAAATGAGGCGGGAAGAATGATTTTTGACGGGGAAATTTTACTGGCCAAGTCTGGTGAGTTATTGGGCAGAAACCAGCTTTTGTCCTTCGAATCGGTTCAAGTATGTGCCTTTTCCCTTGAAAATAAGCAGCAAGAGATCGCAGCCATCCAACCCAAAGAATGGGAGTTTGTACAGGCGAATAGCCTAGCACTTTTTGATTACCTCCGAAAAAGTAAGTCCAAAGGGTTTGTTTTGTCCCTTTCCGGTGGTGCAGACTCTTCCACCATTGCGGTTCTCGTAGCCGAAATGGTACGTAGAGGTATTGCAGAGTTAGGATTAGAAACTTGGGTAGCCAAACTTGGATTACCATTGACATACAGTTCACAAGACCCTGAAAAAGAATTGGTTAAGCAATTGCTCACCACTGCTTATCAAGGAACGAAAAATTCATCAGAGGACACCTTTAACTCCGCCAAAGGCTTGGCAGAAAGTCTTGGGGCAGCCTTTATGAGTTGGACCATTGACGAGGAAGTACAGGGCTACACCCAAAAAATCGAAGCCGCTTTGGGAAGAGATCTTACTTGGGAGCAAGACGATATCAGTTTACAGAATATTCAAGCACGTACACGCTCACCCATCATATGGCTCCTAGCCAATTTGAAAAACGCCTTGCTCCTCTCGACCTCAAATCGAAGTGAAGGGGATGTAGGCTATGCCACCATGGATGGAGACACGAGTGGAAGCATTTCACCCATCGCTGGAGTGGACAAGGATTTTGTGATTCATTGGTTGCAGTGGGCTGAAAAAAACCTAGACCGGCCAGGATTACGAGCGGTGAATTCCCTGACCCCTACTGCTGAATTGCGCCCACTGGAGCGTAGCCAAACGGATGAAAAAGATTTAATGCCCTATTCAATTTTGGTTGCAATCGAGCGCTTAGCCATCCGCGATCGTCGATCTCCAATTGAGGTGTACCAAGAGTTGTTGAAAAATAATGAATTTGAAGCACCCCAGTTGAAAGAATATATTAAAAAATTCTTCCGACTTTGGTCTCGAAATCAATGGAAAAGGGAACGATTGGCTCCCTCCTTTCACTTGGATG
Source organism: Bacteroidota bacterium (assembly GCA_037975655.1). Taxonomy (GTDB): domain Bacteria; phylum Bacteroidota; class Bacteroidia; order Cytophagales; family Cyclobacteriaceae; genus Algoriphagus. The sequence goes on from JBANGF010000303.1 coordinate 8,503, forward strand.
ATTTCAATGTAGACCCTAAAACCTGGTGTCGTTTCCCCATCCTTTCCGGTGGATTTGAAGAAGAATTAAACGAAATAGATAAAAATTAAGCATGATATCCGCTCTTTTTAGTTTCATTGTTTGGGACCTCAGTCCCACAGTTTTTGAGGGATTTGATCGCCTCAGATGGTACAGTCTACTATTTGCCCTTGGATTCATCATCTCTCAGCAAATCATGGTGTACTTTTTCAAAAAAGAAGGGAAAGATCCTGCATTGGTAGATCAACTCACGATCTACATGGTGTTGGCGACCATCATCGGTGCTCGTTTGGGACAT
>JBANGF010000317.1:0-10322 GCA_037975655.1 Bacteroidota bacterium
TTTATGGATACCCACTGCCACCCGCATGAGCATGTGTTGAGGACGTTCTACTACCTTACCATCCAATCGGATGAGGTAACTTTTTTCCAAAGTTTTGTACCCAAAATAGTCGTAGCTGAAATCGCGCTTGTAATCAATCGCCTCATCGAGTTTAGCTGCGTGCTGCTTAATAATTCCATATACCTCCGTGTCGAGGAGTTGTGCATTCTCCCCAGTTTTCGGGTTGACATAAGTATACAGTCTTTTCATGGTGTTGGAAAAAGACTGGCTGGTAGTTTTATGTAGGTTGGAAATGGCAATACGTGCCGCCAAAATCGCGTAATCGGGGTGCCTTACCGTGAGCGAAGCACACACTTCTGCGGCAAGGTTATCGAGTTCGGAAGTGGTTACCCCATCGTACAATCCATCAATTACCTTCTTGGCAACTTCTATAGGTTGAATGAATTTAGGGTCCAGTTCATAGCAAAGGTTCTCTATCCTTGCAGTGATCTTGTCGAATCGTACGGATTCTCTTCTTCCGTCTCTTTTAATTACTAGCATACTCAGGCGAATTTTTAAAGGGGTGGTTTAAGGTAGGTTTATTTGGGTAAGCAAACTCGTTTAGAAGTCTTCTTCGATAGAGAATCGAGCGGCACTATCAGCAGGTTCAGTGGATTTCATGACGCCTGCTTTTTGGTAATCTCCTACTCGTTTTTCGAAGAAGTTGGTTTTGCCTTGCAAGGAAATCATGTCCATGAAATCAAATGGATTGGTGCTGTTCCATACTTTTTCACAGCCAAGTTCCATCAGGAGTCGGTCTGCTACAAACTCAATGTATTGGCACATCAAGTCGGCATTCATTCCTATTAGACGTACTGGCAAAGCATCAGTAACGAATTCTTTTTCGATGGCTACTGCATCCATAATGATTTCACGGACAGTTTCCTTTGGTAGTTGATTATTGACATGCTTTGTGTAGAGGTGGCAAGCAAAATCGCAATGCAATCCTTCATCTCGTGAAATCAGTTCGTTGGAAAAGGTCAATCCAGGCATCAATCCTCTTTTCTTTAACCAGAAGATGGAGCAGAAAGAGCCAGAGAAGAAAATACCTTCTACTGCGGCAAAGGCGATCAAACGTTCTTGGAAGGTTCCGTTGTCAATCCAACGCAACGCCCAGTCTGCTTTCTTCTTGACGCAATCAATGTGTTCGATCGCGTTGAGCAGGCGGTCTCGTTCTGCATTGTCTTTGATATAGGTATCAATTAACAAAGAGTAGGTTTCGGAATGGATGTTCTCCATGGCGATTTGAAAACCATAGAAGAACTTAGCTTCTGTATATTGTACTTCTGCCACAAAGTGCTCGGCCAAGTTTTCATTTACAATTCCGTCCGAAGCGGCAAAGAAAGCCAATACATGGGAGACAAAATGTCTTTCCCCATCGTTCATGTTTTTCCAGTCTGTCAGGTCCTGGCTTAAATCAATCTCTTCGGCTGTCCAGAAACTCGCTTCCGCTTTCTTGTAGTATTGCCAGATGTCGGCATGCTGAATTGGGAAAAGGACAAATCGGTTACTGTTTTCTTGTAAAATCGGCTCTTGCTGCATCGCTCTCTAGTTGTTGTAATCTATAAATTGGGATTTTGGCATAAAATATGCCTTTAGAACTTCCTTAGAAGGAAAAAGCTGTCTTTTCAGAACAGCTTGTCAACAAATATGAGGATCAAAAAGGGAATAAAAAAGTCTGAAATTCAGCAAAAAATGAAGAAATGACCGAAAGTCAAAAAGAAGTTAACATATTATAAATCAAATTGTTAATATCAATAATATTAAGTATAAAATCAATCAAATTCAGCAATTTAACCCGATTGAATAATTTTAAAATTGTTAAAAAAAGTTTTTTGGGTCGGTGACTGACCTCTGTTTTGAACGAAAGTCAATAAAAAAATCTAACTTAATTTTTGTGTAAAACATTGAAAAATAGATGGTTGGAATTTTTGTTTATTTTTTTTCCAAATTAGTGCATTTTGAAAACCTGTTTAAAATTTGCCCCAATTCGGGACCTCCTTTTTTCACTTTAAAAGTCGGGTTGAATCTTTCATCATTTTCGGAGAAAGTTTTTTTAGTTTCAATTCAATTCCTATATTTGCACTCCGATTTCGATAAATCAAGCAACATGTACGCAATTGTTAACATCGCAGGAAAGCAGTTCAAAGTAACAAAAGATCAGTTCGTCTACGCCCCTAAATTGGCAGGCGAAGCTGGCGCTTCCGTCGAATTTGACCAGGTCTTATTGGCAGAAGCCAAAGGTACTGTGTCTGTAGGTGCTCCGCTACTCGCAGGAGCCAAGGTATCCGGAAAAATTCTGGGTCATGTAAAAGGTGACAAAGTGATTGTCTTCAAAAAGAAGCGCCGCAAGGGCTACAAAAAGAAGAATGGTCACAGACAAGACTTCACCAAAGTAATGATTGAATCTATCACTTTATAAGATTTTCTTTCCAAAGAAATCATAAACGAATAAAACCATGGCACACAAAAAAGGTGTAGGTAGTTCCAAGAACGGTCGTGAGTCACATTCCAAAAGATTGGGTGTGAAAAAGTTCGGCGGTGAAGCAGTCATCGCAGGAAATATCCTAGTTAGACAAAGAGGTACAAAACACCACCCAGGATTGAATGTTGGGGTAGGTAAAGACCACACGCTATTTGCATTGACCAACGGTGTAGTAGCATTCAAGAAAAGATTTGATGGCAGATCTTATGTGAGCATCGTTCCTACTCAAGATTAATTTCCCATCTCGAGTTCTTTAAAACCTCTTCCTAAGAAGAGGTTTTTTTTTGCCCTTAGCCCATCTTTTTGCCTTTAATCAATTTTTTTACTTCCTTTTCCAACTTTTCTTTTACCTTAAATCAAGATATTAATTCAACCCAGCATGATCTCGTTTCCATCTTTACTTCGAAGTGGCGTACTTTTGCTACTTCTTGTCTTTAGTCTTCCCGTTATTGGGCAGCAAATCCCAGATCCCAAAGTCTATGACGCGGTCCAATGGCGCCTAATTGGCCCATTTCGAGGTGGAAGAGCGGATGCGGTAACAGGAGTCAAAGGAAATGACAAATCCTATTACTTCGCCTCTACTGGAGGGGGTATCTGGAAAACGAGCAATGCAGGCCAAACTTGGAGATCTGTTTCCGATGGTTTTTTCGGCGGCTCCATGGGTGCCGTGGCCGTGTCGGAAAGCGATACGTCAGTGGTCTATGCTGGTGGTGGAGAAAAAACCGTCCGTGGCAATGTTTCCTTTGGCTATGGAATTTGGAAAAGCGCTGATGCAGGCAAAACATGGGCGAAAGCGGGTCTTGAAAAAAGCCGTTTTGTGTCTAGACTACGAATCCATCCAAGCAACCCCAATTTAGTTTATGCGGCTGTTTTGGGCGATATTTTTAAGCCAGATGCCACCCGTGGCGTATACAAAACTATTGATGGAGGAAAAACCTGGGAACAACTTCTTTTTGTGGATGACATCTCCGGAGCCGTAGATTTGGTGTTGGATCCCAACAATCCAGAGGTGCTGTATGCATCTACCTGGCAATTGCAACGCACTCCCTACAGCTTGGAGAGTGGGGGACCAGGATCCAAACTTTTTAAATCTTCCAATGGTGGAAAAACCTGGGAGGAACTTTCTTCCAAAGCAACCTTTCCTAAAGGAGTACTTGGCATCATGGGAATCGCTGTATCGCCTAAAAATTCCAACCGCCTCTATGCCATTATCGAAAACGAAAAAGGGGGAGTGTACACTTCCAAAGATGCAGGCCAAACCTGGGAACTAGTCAATGAAGATCGAAACCTACGTCAACGTGCTTGGTACTATTCCAGGATCTACGCCGATACTCAAAATGAGGAGACCATTTATGTCCTCAACGTGAGCTACCATAAATCTACCGATGGTGGCAAAACCTTCAAAGGAGCGAATGCTCCACATGGTGACCACCACGACCTGTGGATTGATCCAGCCAACAACCAACGCATGATCATCGCCGATGATGGGGGTGCACAAGTTTCAGAAGATGGAGGAGCAACCTGGTCCACCATGATGAATCAACCGACTTCCCAGTTTTACCGAGTGACGACCGACAATAGCTTCCCTTACCGAATCTATGGTGCACAGCAAGACAACTCCACGGTTCGTATCCGTCACCGCAATGACGGTGGAGCGATTACGGAATCGGATTGGGAGCCTACTGCTGGTGGGGAGTCAGGCTGGATTGCCCCTGATCCCTTGGATAACGATATCGTCTATGGTGGATCTTATGGAGGGCTACTTACTCGTGAAAACCATAGAAATGGGACTTCACGTACCGTCAACGTATGGCCAGATAACCCAATGGGCCATGGAGCTGAGGGAATGAAGTACCGATTCCAGTGGAACTTCCCGATTTTCTTCTCTCCTCACAATCCAAAATTGCTTTACACCACCAGTAATCAATTTCACCGCTCCACCAACGAAGGACAAACTTGGGAGTTGTTCTCTCCAGACTTGACTCGAAATGACAAGAGCAAACTCGGTCCCTCAGGTGGTCCAATCACCAAGGACAACACTTCCGTGGAGTATTATGCCACCATTTTTACCGCTGCCGAATCTCCCGTGAAACAAGGAGTAATCTGGGCAGGATCTGATGATGGATTGGTTCATGTGACCACAGACAACGGAAAAACTTGGCAAAATGTCACCCCTAAAGACCTACCTGAGTGGCTTCAAATTAATTCCATCGAAGCCAGCCCGTTTGCTGCAGGTGAGGCGTATTTTGCAGCAACAGGCTATAAGACGGGTAACTTCGCCCCATACCTCTACAAAACCAAGGACTTTGGAAAGACTTGGACCAAGATTGTCTCTGGAATTAACGAAGAACACTTTACGCGTGTAGTACGCGCTGATCCAGCCAAAAAAGGGATGCTCTATGCCGGTACCGAAACAGGCATGTACTATTCCAAAGATGATGGTGCAAGCTGGCATTCCCTACAATTAAACTTGCCGATTGTTCCAATCACGGATTTGACAATCAAGGAAAATAACTTAATCGCGGCCACCCAAGGAAGATCGTTCTGGATCATCGATGACTTGACCGTGCTTCATCAAGCAGAAGTTGGACTAGAAAACAAGGCATTCCATCTCTACAAACCTCAAGATTCCTACCGCATCGACGGGATGAAGCGTAAAAGCTTGACCGATGGAACCAATCGGCCTGGTGGTGTCTTGGTCTATTATTTCCTTAAGGAAAAACCAAGTGGAGAAGTAAAAATTGAATTCTTCAATGACAAAAATCAACTCATCCGCTGGTTTTCTACTAAAGGAGTCAATGGAGATACGTTGAAGGTAAAACCTGGATCAGGAGAGTTTAACTGGAATCTTCGAGCAGAGAATGCGGAAGGATTTGATGGAATGATCCTTTGGGCCGCTAGCCTAAGAGGTCCTAAGGTGGTACCTGGTACCTACAAAGTTCGCATGACCGTAGACGGGCAATCCCAAGAGCAAACCTTCAAGGTGCTTGCAGATCCGCGCTATGAATCTACCCAAGAGGATTTGGTGGCGCAGTACAACTACTTGTTGGCCGTGCGAGACAAACTCACTGAAACGCATCAGGCAATCAAGTTGATCCGTGCGTATCGTTCTGAATTGGACTCGCTTACGACCAAGCCGGAGAATCTGGACCAAATCAAAGCAGAAATGCAGGCCATCGAGGAGACCTTGTACCAGACGCAAAACCGAAGCGGACAGGATCCGCTCAACTTCCCTATTCGGTTGAATAACAAGTTGGCCCACTTAACCAGCGTGGTGGGAAGTGGTGATTACCGACCTACTGATTCTTCGGAGGAAGTACGCAAGGAACTCACGGAACAAATTGATGTACAACTGGCCCGATTCCGAAAACTAGAACGGGAACAAATCTCGCGGGTACTGAATATCGAGGAGATGAAAACGAAGTTGGAAAAGAAAAAATAAGCAACTGGCCCCGTACCTACGGGGCCATTTTTTTTAGAAGGGTTGGTAGGAAAGGATTTGCTCCAAAAATAGTTTGGCACTACCCGGTGAAAGGAGCAGAATACAAATTATTCCGAAAATGGCTCCATAGAGGTGTGCATCGTGATTGATATTGTCCTGTCCTTGCTGTCCCTTGACATAGGAATAAATCAGAAAGAAGCCGCCCAGGAGGAAACCCGGAAGACAAAGTATTCCAAAAAGGCAAATGTCTGAAAGAGGCATCAGGATAATACTCGCAAACACAGTGGCTGCAGTACCCCCAGATGCACCTAAGGCTTGGTAGTAGCTATTGCCCTGTTGCTTCAAGTAGGTGGGAATATCAGCAATCACAATCGCAGCAAGGTAAAATACCACGAAAATCAAGCCTCCCAGCTCTAATCCAAATTGAAACTTAAAGAAACGTTCCACCACTCCTCCAAAAAAGTAGAAGGTAAACATATTGAACAAGAGGTGCATGAAATCCTTATGAATAAAACCAGAGAGGATAAAGCGATCCCATTGGTTTCGCTGCTTGATTCGGTAGGGATTAAACATCCAGCGGTCCATCAGGGCAGGCCGATTGAAGGCAAGCATGCTGCTGAGGGCCGTCACTCCGATAAGGAGGGTAGTCAAAGAAAAGTCCATTGGTTCCTATTTTTCGCGGTGCATCAGTTCTTGGGTGACTCCAAGTAGGGCCGCGTAATAAGTTTGGTTCTTAATCTGTAGCGCTTCCAGTTGTTGAAATCCTTTTTCAAAATAGGATTGCATCTTCTTTTCCGTCAAGGAGCGAATGCCCAGCTGCTCGTAAATACCTTTGACAGCAGCTACTTTTTCTCCTTTATCAAATTGTGTGAGACCCAACCAGTGTTGCAACTCCTCTTTTTCCTTGCCCTTGGCCAGTTCCAAGGCTTTGAGGAGTAAGAAGGTTTTTTTGTTGGAAATGATATCTCCACCCACCTGCTTTCCAAATTTGGCTTGATCTGCATACACGTCCAATAAGTCATCTTGGAGTTGGAAGCCCACACCGATATTGACTCCAAAGTCATAGATACGCTGCACATCCTCCTTGGAAGCTCCTGCCAAAAAGGCCCCGATTTGGAGTGCGAGTCCGAGGAGCACGGCAGTTTTCAAGCGAATCATGTGGATGTAATCTTCTTCGGCCACGGTCTCGTAACCTTCAAAATTCATGTCCAACTGCTGTCCTTCACAGACCTCGGCAGCTGTCTTATTGAAAATCCGAATGACTTCAGGCAGAAGGGCAGTTGGTGTAGGAAGTAATAGATCATAGGCCCGAACGAGCATTACGTCTCCGGAAAGGATGGCGATATTGGCATTCCATTTTTCATGGACGGTAGGCTTTCCTCTTCGGAGGGGCGCCTGATCCATGATGTCGTCGTGCATGAGCGTGAAGTTGTGAAAAACCTCTAGGGCAGCAGCCTGACTGAATATTTCTGTTGGGTTTTTGCCGTACATCCCGTAAGCCAAAAGGGAGAGCAGGGGACGAATCCGCTTCCCACCCAACCCCAAGATGTAGGTGATGGGATCGTATAATTCGGCGGGAGATGCACCAAAAGAGTGGCCGCTAATGTGTTCTTCTAACTTAGTTAAAAGCTCGTGGACGAGATTTTTTTCTGTCATGGTCTGCAAATTCCAAATCGATGGTTCTTCGGTCGATATCCGTATTAACTACGCGAACCAGTACTTTGTCTCCTAAAGTGATCATTTTTTTTGTTCTCGATCCTATCAAACGCATGTTGCGCTCGTCAAAATCGTAGTAATCGTCGTCCATGTCTTGGACACGAATCATCCCTTCACACTTGGTTTCGGTGATTTCAACGAATACCCCCCACTCCGTCACCCCACTCACAATGCCTTCGTAATCTCGCGCTTCTGCCAAGGACATAAACTCCACTTGCTTGTACTTGATGGAAGCACGCTCTGCATCTGCAGCCCGCTTTTCCCGCTCGGAAGAGTGGAGGCATTTTTGTTCCCAAGAATTTGCTTCAGGAGATTTACCACCCTCGAGGTAGTGCTCGAGCAAGCGATGCACCATCATGTCAGGATACCTTCGGATGGGAGAGGTGAAGTGGGTGTAGTGCGCAAAGGCAAGTCCAAAGTGCCCCTTGGGTTCGGTGGTGTACTTTGCCTTTGCCATGCTTCGAATCGCCAATTGCTCCAATACATTTTGCTCGGGCTTACCCTGAATCTCATCCATCAGTTTATTGAGCGCTGCCGAGATTTTCTGCGGCTGCGTGGTGTCTATCGCATGGCCAAATCGCTTGGCAAAGCCAGAGAAGGTTTCCAAGCGATCCAGATCTGGGCTATCGTGCGTTCGGTACACAAAGGTATCCATGCCTTGATTTTTGCGGAAAATGAATTCGGCCACATACTTGTTGGCCAGGAGCATAAACTCTTCGATGAGCTTATGAATGTCTTTTCGCTCTTTTACAAATAAGCCGAGGGGAGTTCCTTTTTCATCGAGTTTAAACTTCACTTCTACCGTTTCAAAGTTGACGGCTCCTTGGTCAAATCGCTGCTTTCGTACTTTTTTGGCGAGGGTATTCAGTAGTGTTAGCTCCTGAAAGTAATCCCCCGATTGGGTATCGATGCACTCCTGTGCTTCTTCGTAGGCAAATCGACGATCGGAATGGATGATGGTTCGGCCGATCCAATGATTCACCACTTTGGCTTGGTCATCTACTTCAAATACGCAGGCAAAGGTGAGTTTGTCTTCCTTGGGTCGGAGCGAACAGAGGCCATTGCTCAGGCGCTCAGGAAGCATGGGAATGGTGCGGTCAACCAGGTACACTGAAGTTGCCCGGTTGTAGGCTTCTTTTTCTAAGGCAGTTTTGGGCTTCACGTAATGGGTCACATCGGCAATATGCACTCCGATTTCGTGATTGCCATTTTCTAGCTTTCGGTAGGAAATCGCATCGTCAAAGTCTTTGGCATCCACCGGGTCAATGGTGAAAGTCAGTACGTCTCTAAAATCTTTTCGAGCCTTAATTTCTTTGGCCGAAATCTGATCTGAGATGGCATTGGCTTCGGCATCTGCTTCCTTCTCGTATTCGAAAGGAAGGCCAAATTCCGCCATGATGGAGTGGATTTCCACCTCATGCAATCCTGCTTTGCCGAGCACGCGAATGACTTTTCCTGTAGGGTTCTTATCGTCTTCGCGCCATTCGGTCAATTTGACAATTACCTTTTCGTTGTGTTGGGCACCCAATAATTCTCCACGATGCACAAAGATGTCCTTGTGCATTTTTTTGAAGTCGGGCACCACAAAGGCAAAGCGAGGGGAAATCTCTACTCGACCTACAAATTCATCCCTGTTGCGCTCTACGATTTCCAATACGCGACCTTCAGTTCTGCCAGTCTTTCCTTTGACAGGAAATACCATCACGCGAACCTTGTCTCCATCCAATGCCTGCTTGAGGTCGGCATCTTTCACTAGAATATCGGCTTCCACCGCATCGGGTTGGTCAGGAATGATAAAGGCAAATCGGGGGTTGACAAAATCCACTGTTCCTGTAATGTATTCAGGGTCACGGGTTGAAGAAAAAAAGTTGCGTGGGCTTCGGGAGATTTTTCCGTCAGCGACAAGTTGGTAAAGGATAGGCTCCACGCCTCCCTTATTTAATGAGTCTCGGATTTCTAATCGCTTGATAAGTTGCTTGGCATTGAATTCTTGGCCAAAGTTTGTATCTAAAAATTGAAGGAGTTTGCGTGCTAATGAAGCAGAATCATTGTTGCCTCTGGGGCTTGAATGGTTTTTTTTGGAATGTTTTCGATCGGATTTTCTTCCCATGAGGGCTTTGTTTGTTCTAAGGTATAAAGTTTTGTTTGTCCTGAAAACTAGACGGGATGATCTTTTTGTTAGGATTCAGGGTATTCGATTTCGATGTCTGCAGGTTCCGATTGTGGGTTCATGGCCAGGTAGATCTTCGCGGTCACTTCCACATCTCGGAGGCAGTAGTTTTTAATTTTTTCGAGGTCCTTTTCTCGGTAGTAGGTAGGGTTGACTTCGCTGCCATCCATGCTTTCTTTCGAACTTGCGATTCCAAATGCTGCGGCCAAAAGTTCCAATCGGGTGTAGTATTTGTAATCTCCGAAACGCCAAAGCTCCATGGTATCTAGATGGCGAATTTCCCAGGGCTTTTTGCCTGCTAGCTGCAAGGGCTCGGGTAAGGAGATGCCCTGTATCAGCATGCGGCGACAGAGGTAAGGAAAGTCAAATTCCTTGCCATTGTGTGCACAGAGAATCCACTTTTTCTTCTCCAATAAGGTTTTTAACTCCAAAAGAGTTTCCTTTTCTTCCTCTTGAGCAAAAACTTTTGA
>JBANGF010000337.1:0-11797 GCA_037975655.1 Bacteroidota bacterium
TACATCTTCCAATTTTGCTTCTCCTTCTTCTTTCTTGCTAACCAATGAAGCCACAAGGTAGGAGTCATTCAATTCAAATACCGTAGAAACTTCTCCTACAGCTGCTTCACTGAAAGCCCAGATTACCACCTGTCTCGCGTCGGTGATGTTGTTTAAGTTTCTGGAAGTAGCATCTACATTGTTGGCCTGGATGATTCGGAATCCTTTTTCAGTGGCATTCTCCGTAAACTCATCACGGTTTCCGCTTTCAGCTACAAAAGCATCTGCATTTCTGAATGCTTCATCACGAGTAATATCTGAAGCGACAAGCTCAAGCTCCAAAACAGCCAACTTGGTGTAAGTAGTTGCGGGAAGTTCGGTTACTTCGATGATGTGGTAGCCATATTCTGTTTCTACCAAGTTTGGAAGTAATCCTTTGGAATTAGCCGCATAAGTGGCATTTGCAAAAGGCTCGACAAAGTCTGCTTTAGCAAACCAACCCAGATCGCCTCCATTTTGAGCAGTACCATCTTGGCCATACTGTCTAGCAGCATCAGCGAAGTTGCCCGTAGTTTTGATTTCAGCAAGAACCGTTTCTGCTTGTGTTTTTACAGCTGCTCTTCCTGCCTCATCCATCCCTTCTGTTCCAAATAGGATATGAGATGCTCTCATTTTTGGAGTGCCTTCGTACTGATCAGCTACCTTGTAAGATACGTAAGAAGAATTGGCTGTGATAAAAGGACCATAGGTTTCCCCTTTTACGAATTGAGGAACATTAGTAGTAAAGGCAACTGGCAACTGATCTCCAGGAGCATAGGTTTGGAATGGCTGCTGGATTTCAGAATTTTTGCTCACATAGGCAGAGTCTTCAACCGAAGTCTTCAATCCTGCAGTTAGCTCAGTAATTCTAGAAATTACTGCAGCGGAATCTTCCCCGCTTGGCTGAATGCTAAACGAAACATACTCTAGATTAGCAGAATTGCCCACTTTAAATTTCTCTTGATTTTTGGCAAGATATTCTGCCAACTCGGAGTCTTGAATCTTGATGTCGCCATCAGGAATAACATAGTAGGGTAAGAAAAGCACAGAGGCATCTGCAATGGAATTGGCTGACTTATGCTCCAACTTCGCCTCAGCAGTAGTCGCGTATTCGGTAGTGGCAAGCAAGTTGTCATACTTCACACGGTTTCTTGCCTGTGCAAATAATTTTTCTTGCTGAGCCCAAGCTGCTTGCTGTGCTGGATCTGCAGTTTCAAGAGATTGCAAAAAGGTAATCAACTGTGTCTTATCAAATTCACCTGTTTGAGGATTCACCAATTGAGCACGAAGTTCAGGAACGATATTTTTGCCTTGAACCATGTCGATTAGTTCCTGGCTCGTTACAGTTAACCCCAACTTGTCGTATTCTTCTTCAAATACGCGCTCCACAATCAAGGCCTGCCAGGCTTGCTCGCGTACGGAGACTAGCTCTGCTTCTGCAGGGACACGACCAGTTCGCTGCTGAAAAGAAGCCTTGAACTCTTCAACTTTCAAGGAAAATTCTTCCAGGGTAATTTCCTCCCCTGCGATTTCGCCTACAATATTTTGGTTAGAATTCAGTAAAGAAGAATTGGGACTTAATAAGTCTCCCCCCAAAAGAAATAAAATTAACCCGCCAGCAATTACGCCGATTGCGAGACCTGTTCGTTGTCTAATTTGCTTAATTAACGCCATGGTTGCTATTACGCTTTATTTAAAGTGGTGCAAAATAAGATGTTTCAGGGGGAAATTCAAAATTTCAGCTCCAACAATGTCCAGCCCTATAAATTAGTTGAGTTACTGATTTTCAGACGGACTGTTTCAATACGATGAGCTTGCTTGGACACAATGGTTAAGGTAAACCTACCATAAGTGATGGTTTCGCCGATATTGGGCAGGTTTTCGGTTTGAGAAAGGATAAATCCCGAAAGTGTTTCGAAGTCCCCTTCAGGTAAATCCCAAGCATATTTCTCATTGAGGTAATCAATTTCTAATCGGGCACTGAGCAAAAATTCCAATTCCCCAATCAATTGTTCAGTAAGCGCCTCGTTGTCGTATTCATCGTCAATCTCTCCAAAAATCTCCTCAATAATGTCTTCCATGGACACAAGCCCACTAGTCCCTCCAAACTCATCGACCACCAAAGCGAGGCTCTTTCGCTCTTGGATAAATTGGATGAGTAGTTCATTTGCTAAGGCAGACTCGGGTGCAATAAGGATGGGAGTAAGGATATCTTCAATGGATTTAGGCTTTTTGAATAACTCTAACTGATGACAATACCCAATCACTTCGTCAATGGAATCTCTATAGACCACTATTTTGGAATGCCCACTTTCTTCAAATACTTGTTTTAAGTCTTCAATGGTATCCATCACTTCTACCGCCACGATATCCGTTCGGGGAATCATGCACTCTCGAACTCGAACCGTCTTGAATTCAATGGCATTGTCAAAAATTTTAGAGTCTACCTCCACCTTCCCCGAATTCCGATTTTGCCCCATTTGATCCTTAATGAAGGAGTTGAGGTCCGTGATTGTAAAAACTGGTTTTTCCTCATTGTATTCCAATCGCAAAACATGAATGATAAACCCCTTGGACAAGGCGACTATTAACCACACGATCGGATACATGACCGAATAAATAATTAAAAAGGGTAGCGCGAAAAAATTAAGCATGCGGTTGGGATCCAACATAAACAGGCTTTTCGGTAAAAACTCTCCAGTAATCAAGACCAAAAGGGTGGACAATACGGTTTGAGATATCAAAATTACCGCTTCATTGTTGAAGGACTCCGAAAATAAATTTCGTAGCGGCTCATCCAACAAAAAGGCCATAAAAGTACCGTAAAGAACCAGCATGATCGTATTGCCGATTAGCGTAGTTCCAATAAACTGACCCGGCCTAGCCAAAAACCTACTCAATACTTTCCCACTCCACATCCCTTGTTTTTTTTGAAGCTCTATTTGAAGCTTATTGGCAGAGATGTAAGCGATTTCAATTCCAGAGAAAAATGCAGAAAAAATCAACGCAATCACAACATATACGACGTAGTTGTTGTCCATGATTACCGTCTTTTGCTAGATTTATTATTGTTTACTGGCTTTTTTGTCTGGGATTCACTGCTTTCACGAGCCTTGTTCCTACGCAATTGAAACCAGAACAAAAGGCCCACCGCAAACATGAATAGGGAGTAGGAAAATTCAATCCCAAGAACCATTGTTTGGTGAATACCCACCACGATTAGTGCCAGAGCAACAGAAAAGAGGATTGCGTCCAATAACTTCATAGTCCTTCTCCAGGTAAAAGTGTTCGACTATCCCTCACTTTTTTTAATTTATAAGTAGAAAAACCATCGTCTGCCTCCATCCCTGTTCCATTAAAAAGCGTCTGCCTTTCTTGTATAGTCACAAATTTTTCGGTGTATATTTTCCGTTCCGCCTGATTCCAAAACAATTCTTCGGTTTGCAGCCGCTGATCTTTGGATAAATTTTTCACTTGTACATTCCCTTCCCCCTTGTATAGGTTTTGGTCTCGGAGAAAGTATCCCTTGTCTGCACGCATGGTGGTCTCCAGTTGACCCTGTAAATTAAAAAACTGGATGTCTATCCCGTCTGGAAATTCCAAATCTCCATTGGCAAATTCCAATTGTTTGGGAGCAGTAATCTCCGATCTAAGTACAGCCGAGTCACTGTGTAGAATATGAATGTTTTGAGCGGAATTTACTGGACCATCGTAAACCTGCAACGACTCTGGGTCTACTCCCTCTCGGCAAGAGAGAAGACTAACAAGTAATGAAAGAGAAAAAAGAAGGCACCGATTCATCAGCTACAAAGATAGCAGGAAACTGACGTGAATAAAACGAAAAAGGCAGCCCAAGGACTGCCTTTAGTAAGAATAAAGTGATAAACTTAGTCTCTAGTAGATAGGGAGACGGTCTCCCCAACCCAGCAACCTGTACTAATAGAAGAGCCAAGCGCATACCCTTCTGTAAAGAGTTCTTCCTTGGATGGGAATCGGGCTCTTGCACTACCCATTCCCTTAGAATCTCCAGCTCTCTGGTAGGCATTGTATGCTGCAATGAAAACTGCATAATCTTTTGCACGGCTTTCACCCCCTCTACAATCGTTGTAAGCTGACATGTACAAATCACCGATCAAGCCGAAGGCTGAAGAAGACAATTCCGAGTCAAGACCTGCCGCTTCACGAGCCGCTGTTCTTGCTGCAGATTTCTTGCCTGCCCTAGCATAAATTTTAGCCAACTCCATTTGAGTTTCACCTTTTTCCTTGTTGGTGCTTGCCAAAGTCATGGCCTTTTCGAATACAGGCTCTGCCTTTTCAAAGTCACCAGCCGACATGTAAAGCATTCCTCTTACCTGTGAAGTCTTGAAAGTTGGCGCCTTAGAATCTTTAAATTCTAAGGCTGCCAAGAAGGCTTTGGTTGAGATACACTTGTACTGCAAGGAGTAGGTAAAGATTTGCTCCGCAAGCTCTTCGTTGGTTGGATCTGCAGCCAACTTTGGACCTAAGGTATTTTCGATAAAGTCACAATCGATCAACTTCATTTTAACCAAAAGCGTCTCTAGTGTGGATTTGGAATCGGTCACATCCTTGCCAGAAGCGGCAGCGGCATCCAAAAGTTTGTTGGACTTATCAAAGATAGTCAACACTTGCTCTGGACTGTAAGCCTTATTTAAGGTGTAGTTTTTCTCCACCAAATCGAAATACATCGGTACAAACTGGAAATTAAGCGACCCTTTCAGCTCCCATGCTTTTTCAAAATCAGCCACAACTCCAGGTATTTTGGAATTATCATTTCTGAAAAACAAGTACCCATAATAGGCTTTGGTCTCCATCCACTTTACAGGATTGTTGTAAATTTCTCCTCTCTTGTTGTAGATGGCCATCACACTATCCTGATATACTCGCTTCTGCGCAGCATCTGTAGTTTTATCGGCAGCACCTTTGTACACAGTCACTCCTTGAATGTAGATGGACTCATTCAAATTGGGCACATTCACCAACAGCCAACTCAAAGGCTTGGTTGCCTCCACAAATTGCTCTGCCTTCATGTAATCAAAGTAGGCAGCATTGAACTCACGGGCTTTTGCTTCCTGAGCAGGATCAGCAGGCCAGTTCCAGCCCTCTTGAGCGTGGGCGAAACCAGCGAGGAGCAGGGCTCCGAAAACAAGTAGGGTTGATTTAATTTTCATAATCTTCCAGGTTTAATCAGTTGTTGACTCTAGGTAAATCCCTTTTGGGGTCATTATTGTTTAACTTTTTTTATTCAAAAACTCGTTTGTAGAACCAGCTATTGTCATTGAGTGAGAAGCCTAACGAAAAATTCACATAGGCTTCACGAATCAATCCATTATCTACCGTTCCTCTTCTTCCCACCTTCATTGCCATGTTCACCAAAGAGAGTTGGTTTACAGGAATTGATGTACCAAAGTTGATGCCAATATCATTGATAGTGGTTTGATTGATAAAATAAGGCGTACGCATCCATTCCAAGCCCATACGGTAGGTAGAGCGATTCAATAACTTGTCAAAGTCGGTGAAATCTGGCACTATTTGGAATCCAAGCCCCACTTTTTGGGCTGCTTGAAGACTTAGTGGTTCTCCAAAGAAGTTTCTGTATTGGGAGAAATCCTGCATTTGCCCCTCTAAGCCAATCACGAATTTATTATTTTTCTCATAACTCACCCCAAATCCGTAGCGACTTGGCAAGTAAATGTTTCCTCTTTCGTTGTTGGCGATCAAATCCCCATCTGTTTTCGGGCTGCTAGCTTGGCCAATTGGTGCCAGTTTTGCAAAGGCTGTTCCATTAACGTCCCCAAATGTCTGATAAATGGCTCCTAGATGAAGGTTGCTTTTTTCCGAAGTCTTAAAAAAGTAATGCGCACCCACCTTTAACGCTACATCGGAGACGCTAATTCGTTCGTAATACTCAGAAGCTCTTCCTACCTCAACTCCCTTTTGGTCAAATACCAGCAATTGATTAGATCGTATGGAGGATCCAAACAAGTAAGAACCATGCACCCCAATGCTCAGATTTTTGGCCACCAAGTACCCAAAATTCAGATAGGCCTCTGATATACCTCCGTCCCCTTCCAGGTAATTGTTGGCAATCAAGGCTGAGTTTGCAATGGGGCTATCCACTTTCAAGCGGTAATTGATACTGGAAATCTGACCCAGGCCCATACCTGCAGTGAACTTACCGGTCTTAACGGGAAGTGAAATAGCGATGTAGGAAAGTCCTCCACCATCTACCAAAGAGTTTTCGGTGTCGTTGGCAACATCGATTCGCTTGTAGTTGAGGGAGGCTTGAAAATTAAAAATAGTATTACGAGTGGTTAATGCCGGGTTTACCGCATTTGCACTCCAGCCTGTTCCAAAACTAATCCCAAGACCACCCATGCCTTGGTTTTGAATTTGGCCTCCATAGTTAAACTCCCCTATGCCCAAAGCACTGTAGGTGGAGGAACTATTTTGACCGAAGCCTTCTGAAATTAGTAATAGGGTGCTCAGCACACCCAACGCTAGTTTACGCAACATGGTGGTTTAGAAAACAATTTAGCCCAATGAGAACTAAATTTGGGACTACAAATATGTGGTCTTTTGCCAATGAATCAAAAGATTCTGCATCCCCACCACATAGATAAATAGATATTTCGGGAAAATTAACGCGCCAAGCTGTAATCCCTTGATGCAAATCTGCAAAAACTGCTCCTTCAAGCAACTCATCTCTGGCAAACAATGCGGACTTGATGCGTGAATTTTCAATATCGATGACTAGGTTTTTCATTTCTGGGGTAAATTAGGCATTAATAAAAAGACGACATTTAAGAGCCGAAAAATTCAAGTAAATTCTTACACATCCTTAACAATCTTTAACCCATGCACCCAGAAAGATACACCTTGATCGGACTCATGTCAGGCACCTCAGGAGATGGCTTAGACCTAGCTCATTGCCATTTTGAGTACCAAGAGGGGAAGTGGAGTTATGAAATCCTCCAAGCAGAAACTCGCCCCTTTCCCCTTGAACTAGGTGCTGCCCTAGCTGCTAGTCACTTACTCTCAGGATTAGACTTGGCCCTTTTGGATGTCAAGTTTGGTAAGTGGATGGGAGAGCAAGTGAAAAATTTCTGTTTACAGCACCAGGTTAAGCCCATGGCCGTTGCCTCGCATGGACATACCGTATTTCACCAGCCCGAAAAAGGGCTGAGTCTTCAAATTGGAAATGGATGGGCATTGCATCAAGCCTCTGGGGAAACGGTGCTCGCTGATTTTCGAATGCTTGATGTTCAATTGGGTGGTCAAGGAGCGCCCTTAGTACCCATTGGAGACCGACTTCTATTCCCTCAAGTGGATTTTTGCATCAATCTAGGAGGGATTTCCAACCTTTCCCTTGAAAAAAATGGACAGCGCATCGCCTTTGACTGCAGTCCCTTCAACATCCTCCTCAACGGAGAAGCTCAAAAATTAGGAAATTCCTACGATCAAGATGGCGCTTGGGCGAGGGAAGGAAACTTGAGCGCAACACTCCTCGCACAATTAAACGCGCTTCCCTTCTATGCGCAATCTGGAGCGAAATCTCTGGGTCGTGAATCCATTGACCAGTCCTTCATCCCTCTTTTGGAACAAAGCGGGCTTTCTCCCAAGGATCGATTAAGCACCTTGGTGGAACATTTTGCGATTCAAATCGCTGCCCTTATCCGAACACATGCCTCCAAAGCCGCGCCAAGCGTCTTACTTACAGGTGGTGGGGCCTACAACCGCTATTTTGTGGAGCGATTGGATCATCATTTAAATAAAAATTGGGTACAAGTAGAGGCAAGTAAGGAATTGATTGAGTTTAAGGAAGCTCTAATCTTTGCTTTTCTAGGCGTGCGGAAGCTACGCGGAGAAGCGAATGCGCTTGCTTCCGTAACAGGTGCAGGTCGAGATTCTTTAGGCGGTGCCATCTACGGATAGAAAATCGAAACTCGCCAGTAAAAGTCAGGATAGACTGGAAAATATTTTTCTATTTTTGGGGGGAATTATAAACCCAAAGAATCATGCTTGACTTGCTCAAAAAATTTGAGAATAAATCCCCTGAAATCGTTTTTGAATGGAGAGATAGCGAGACCGAGGCCGAGGGCTGGGTCGTGATCAATTCGCTTCGTGGAGGCGCTGCTGGAGGGGGCACCCGCATGCGCAAAGGCTTGGACAAGCGAGAAGTCTTATCCCTCGCCAAGACCATGGAAGTGAAGTTTACCGTATCTGGACCTGCCATTGGAGGCGCAAAATCTGGGATCAATTTTGACCCAGCAGACTCCAGAAAAACAGGAGTTCTGCAGCGCTGGTATAAGGCAGTCATGCCGCTCCTCAAAAATTATTACGGCACGGGAGGAGATCTCAATGTAGATGAAATCCATGAAGTGATCCCGATCACCGAATCCTATGGCCTTTGGCACCCTCAAGAGGGGATTGTGAATGGACACTTTCAGGCAAATGAGCCCCAAAAAATCAGAAAAATTGGGCAGCTCCGCCAAGGTGTATCCAAGGTGCTGGAAGATCCAAAATTCACACCCAACGGTACCAAAAAATACACGGTAGCCGATATGATTACCGGTTATGGAGTGGCAGAAGCCGTAAAGCACTACTATTCCCTTTGGGGAGGTCAGCTCGCAGGAAAGCGAGCCGTCATCCAAGGATGGGGCAACGTAGGCGCAGCAGCAGCCTGCTTCTTGGCGGTAGAAGGGGTAAAAATCGTAGGGATTATTGACCGGATGGGAGGACTGATCCGAGAGGAAGGGTTCAGTTTGGACGAAATCCGTGAACTATTTTTAAAACGAGAAGGCAACCAACTCCTCGCACCTGATTTACTCCCATTTGAAGAAGTAAATGCCCAGATTTGGGATTTGAAAAGTGAAATTTTTATTCCCGCAGCTGCATCCCGTCTGGTTACCCGAGAGCAGATGGAATGCATGGTGGCTGCTGGCTTGGAGGTAATTTCCTGTGGTGCAAATGTCCCCTTTGCAGACCCGGAAATTTTCGTGGGCCCTACAGGGCTATGGGCGGATGAGCATGTCGCGGTTATTCCTGACTTTATCGCCAACTGTGGCATGGCTCGGGTATTTGCCTACTTAATGAGTGAAGGGGCAGAAGTAACTGACCAAGCGATTTTTGCAGATGTAAGTAGCACCATCCTGAAAGCATTACAAGCGGCCCATGCCAAAAATCCAGGGAGCACAAAAATCTCTCAAACCTCCTATGAAATAGCTTTAGCGCAGCTCATGTAAAAAACAGAAAGAGTAGCCGCTGGAACGAATATTTTGAGCTCTAGTTCATTTCTGGTGACAATTTGAAGCGAATTATCCTCTCAAAAATTGCTGTTGATCAAGATTTTTGAGTCAAATTCTTCTTCTCAGGTTAGGAATTTTAGGATAAAGGGACTAGAATCGCTTATTAGAATGAATCAACCTTCGTATTAAACCTAGTTCATCACCAAAAAACCCAGAAAAATGGAGTTATTAATTATCATCATCTTTGTGGTAGGCTACCTAGCCATCGCGCTAGAGCATCCCATCAAGATCAACAAAACTGCCTCCGCTTTAGTGACTGCAGTCGTTTGTTGGACCATTTTTACCGTTTCAGGATCTCCAGAGACCCTGTTAAATAGTGAGCGTTACCTTCATTTTATCCATGAACTTGGGGATAAGGCCGCTACCTTAAGCGCAGGAGAACTACACCTCGAATATGTGGTGGAGCAACTGGGTCACCACCTCAATGAAATCGCACAAATCCTCTTCTTCTTGATGGGGGCGATGACCATTGTGGAATTGGTTGATGCACACCATGGCTTCAAATTCATCACCGATCGTATCAAAACGAAGAATCCTATTGCACTACTGTGGGTAGTATGTATTGTAGCCTTCTTCTTGTCCTCTGTGTTGGACAACCTGACTACTACCATCGTGATGGTTTCCTTAGTACGTAAGTTGATTCCAGACAAGGAAATGCGTCTATTCTTTGCGGGGATGATTGTCATCGCTGCCAATGCAGGTGGTGCTTGGTCCCCAATCGGTGATGTGACAACTACCATGCTATGGATCGGTGGACAGATTTCTGCAGTATCCATCATGAAAAGCTTAATTATCCCAAGCATTGTATGTACACTTGTTCCTTTGCTTTTCCTTACCTTCACCATGAAGGGTACTCTAGGGGATTTCAAAGAGGAAGGTGAATCTTCTGGTTCTTCTGTGAAAACGGGTAACCTGATGCTTGTTTTAGGAGTAGGTGCATTGATCTCAGTTCCTATCTTCAAAACGGTAACGCACCTCCCTCCTTACATGGGCATGCTTCTTGGTCTAGGAATTCTTTGGGTCGTATCCGAATTGATTAATCCAGATATGGATGAGGCAGAACGAAAGAATTACACAGCTAGTCATGCCTTGGCCAAAATCGACATGCCAAGCGTCTTATTCTTCTTGGGCATTTTGCTTGCCGTAGGTTCCTTACAGTCTATGGGTACCTTGGCCAATTTTGCCAATTACCTGAATACTACTATTGGTGACAATAGAATCATCATCACCTTGATTGGTGTCCTATCGGCGATTGTAGACAACGTACCTTTGGTAGCTGCCAGCATGGGAATGTACAGCTTGGAAACTTATCCTATGGATGACTTTATTTGGACCTACCTCGCCTATTGTGCGGGTACTGGAGGAAGTATCCTAATCATTGGTTCTGCTGCAGGTGTAGCGGCCATGGGGATGGAAAAAATCGAATTCGGCTGGTATTTGAAGCGCATCTCTTTCCTTGCTGCACTCGGCTATTTTGCTGGTGCCGGGGTATATTTATTGATGGCTCAGCTTTAAGCATGAAATGAATTCACCAAAAAGGGAGGCTAGCCTCCCTTTTTTTATGCTTTAGTATTCCTGCTTTCGGAAGCAGGTATCCAAATGGTCGTTCACCAAACCTGTCGCTTGCATGTGGGCATACAGTACCGTGCTCCCCAAAAACTTGAATCCTCGCTTTTTCATGTCTTTGGCGAGCAAATCAGACTCATTTGAAGTGGCGGGATAAGGATCTCCAGGAGCGATGGAATTACGGATGGGCTTGCCCCCCACAAATCCCCAGATGTAATTGGTAAAGGTTCCAAACTCGGCTTGCACTTCCTGAAAGCGCTGCGCATTGTTGATGGCTGCACGAATCTTCATTCCATTCCGAACAATCCCCTTATCTTGAAGTAATTCCTCTACATAGGATTCGGGAAAAAGGGCCACTTGCTTGTAATCAAAGTCTGCAAAAGCCTTTCGGTACCCGCCTCGCTTTCGAAGAATAGTAGCCCAATTGAGACCCGCTTGCGCACTTTCCAATACCAAAAATTCAAAGTGAATCCGATCCTCATAGACCGGTACACCCCACTCTTCATCGTGATAGGCAATGTATTCGGGAAAACCCAAACACCAAGGGCAGCGTGATTTTTCTAACGTATCCATGGACCAAACCTCCGCATTTTAGGGGCAACAAGCAAGTAGGTGCACAGGTGGCCGAAGGAAATTTTCTTCCCTCAAAAAATCGAGAACCCCGATTTATAGCGGGCTATTCCAAATACTCCAAGCCGCCTCAGCTTGCAATTCGAGCATGTCTTGGCCATTCTTTGCTTTTCCCCCTCGAGCCATGCACTCCTGCATCAGCCGGGTAATCGGAGGATTGTATACCAAGTCATAGACAAGATGCCTCCCATCCAGCTGCTCCAAGGGCAATTCGGGTATCCCTTCGACTTGAGGGAAAGTACCCAATGGGGTGGTGT
>JBANGF010000342.1:0-2895 GCA_037975655.1 Bacteroidota bacterium
AGTTTGTTCCTAAAGATCAAGTCGAGGGAGTCCTAGCTGCTTTTCAAGAAGCGAGGAGAACCGGAAAGATCCAAACCGTGAACGTGAATTGGAAGGAGCCCAATTCCCAATGGCAGATGTACTACGAAATGCGCTTTTTCCCCTTGGATGAGAATCAAATGATCTCCATTTCCAAAGATGTCACCAGTCAGAAAATCTGGGAAAAGGGTTTGTTGGATGCCATGCATGCGGCTGATCAGGCGAACAAATCCAAGTCGGAGTTTTTGGCCAACATGAGTCACGAGATCCGAACTCCTCTCAATGGGCTTCTCGGTATGATTGACCTCTTGGAGAGCACAGAATTGGATCAGATTCAAACCCAATATCTAGAGATCATTAAAAATTCGGGTAGTTCCCTGTTGACCATTATTCGCGATATTTTGGACTACTCCAAGATTGAAGCAGGGAAAGTGGATATCCATGTCAGTGCCTTTTCGCTAGTGGAAGAAGTCAAGGCTCAGTTGGAGATTCTGGGTGCCATTGCGCAGAAGAAGGGAATTTCCCTCCTGCTCGAGGAGGAACTCGGTTCCACACTCGTGGTGGAAGCAGATCGAGACAAGATCAACCAAATCCTTCTCAACTTGATTGGCAATGCGCTTAAGTTTACCCCAGAAGGAGGGAAGGTGACCGTCACCCTCAAGCAGGAACTGCTTGGTCAGGACTTGATGATGCTTCACTACACCGTAAAAGACACAGGCATTGGCATTACCCAAGAAAATATACTCCGCTTGACGCAGCCATTTTTCCAAGTGGAAAGTTCAGCTACACGGTCTTACCAGGGTACAGGGCTGGGATTGGCTATCGCCAAAAAAATGATCGAACTGCTCGGTGGAGAGTTGGAAGTACAGAGCGAGCCAGGTCAAGGGGCCACTTTCCAGTTTTCGGTATTGGCCAAGGTAAAGCAGCAAGCCTTGACTGCGGTGTTCAAAGAGGAACCACCACAAGCCTTGACTGGGGCATTGGGCAAGGATTTCCCGCTACGGATTTTGATTGCGGAGGACAACGACCTCAATTTGCAATTGATGGGGTTGATGTTCAAGCAACTGGGATATGGGTTTGAAGTAGCGAAAAATGGAAGGGAAGCCGTGGAAAAAGTGATCGCCCATGACTTCGATCTTGTGTTTATGGATGTGCAAATGCCGGTTATGAATGGATTGGAGGCAACGGAGGAGATTCGAAAATTACCCCAAGGAAAACAACTCATTTTGATCGGACTTTCAGCCAATGCCTTCGAAGACGATCAAAATAAGGCCTTTGAAGTGGGGATTGATGACTACCTAACTAAGCCCCTCCGCTTGGCTGTACTGGCAGGCAAATTGGAGCAGTACTACCGGAAGATAAAACTTCAGGCAAATGGAAATCGCTGACAGTCCACAGTTCACGGCCCACAGCAAATTTCCTTGAACATCAGCGATTGTTTTTGACAGGTGAACCTTTGGAATAATAAAGTAAAAAATCCCCAAAGGAGTGATTCCACTTCCTGGGGGATTTTTGGTTTGTGATCATCCACTTTAACCACATCTACCAAAGAAAATAAGGGTTGCGGTTCAATTCAATCGGCAGTGGACCGTGGACTGTCGTCCGTTGACCAAAATCTACAAAGCTGTCTCCAAATCAAACTCTTCCAAGTAATCCGCTACTCTTCGAACAAACATACCTCCCAAGGATCCATCGACCACGCGGTGATCGTAGGAGTGGGAGAGGAACATTTTATGACGGATCGCAATTACATCGCCCGTAGGTGTTTCTACCACCGCTGGTTTTTTGACAATGGCGCCGATCGCCAAGATGGCTACTTGAGGCTGTGGGATGATCGGGGTCCCCATCACGTTTCCGAAGGATCCCACATTCGATACCGTGTAGGTGCCTCCAGTGACATCATCCGCCGTCAACTTGTTGTTACGGGCTCGATTGGCCAGGTCATTTACTTTTTTGGAAATACCGACAATGTTGAGTTGGTCGGCATTCTTAATAACCGGTACAATCAAGTTGCCCGAAGGCAAAGCCACGGCCATGCCGATGTTGATGTCCTTTTTCTTCAAAATATGATCCCCTTCGACGGAGATATTGATCATCGGGAAATCACGAATGGCCTTGGCTACCGCATCGATAAAGAAAGGGGTAAACGTAATTCCTTCCCCATACTTGGCCTTGTAGGCTTCTTTATTTTTCTCTCTCCAAAGTACAATGTTAGTCATGTCTGCCTCTACAAAAGAGGTGACATGGGCAGAAATACGCTTGGATTCTACCATGCGCGTGGCAATCATTTTGCGCATGCGATCCATCTCAATGAGTTCGTCTCCACCAGTGATGCTTGGCGCCACCTTAGGCTGAGAGATGGAAGGGGGAGTTTTTGTGACTCCTGTGTTTTTGGAACTTCCATTGCTTCGAGCAGCAAGGTAATCCAGCATGTCTTGCTTGGTCACGCGGCCTTCTGCACCCGAACCTGGGATACGTGCAAGTTCCTCCGCAGAAATTCCTTCTTCTTTGGCAATGCTTTTGACTAGGGGAGAGTAGAATCTTCCGTCTGTTTGATTTATTTTTTCTGGTTCGGATGAAGCAATTAGGCTTGCGGTGAGGGCTGGAGCCGCTTGCACCACTTCCTCCCTGGGCGCTGCAACAGGGCTTACTGGAGTTTCTTTTGTGGCTGAGGCATTGGTTTCAATGATCGCAATGGCTGATCCCACAGCTACGACATCTCCTTCCTTTGCTAGGATCTTTTTCAAAATGCCCCCATGCGTTGCAGGAACTTCCGTATCCACCTTGTCAGTGGCTACTTCCAAGACCGATTCATCTGCCTCAATGGAATCGCCTTCCTTCTTGAGCCAAGTAAGGATGGTGCCTTCAATGATACTT
>JBANGF010000070.1:0-4400 GCA_037975655.1 Bacteroidota bacterium
CTCGTCAGCACAACGACGCCAATGTAATTGCTTTACCTGCTCGATTTATTTCCTACGAATTGGCAGAGCGGCTGGCTGAAATCTTTTTGACCACTCCATTTGAAGGGGGGAGGCACCAAAGTCGGGTGAATAAAATAGCTTGTTCTTAACAAAGCAAAAAGGGTCATGATTCATCAAGACCCTTTTTTTAAGGCAGCCATTGGAGGCTTATTAGCGGCAGTACCAATACTAAAAAGATTTGAAGTTCAAGAAAGTGAGCTGTGGACTGTGGTCTGTCAGCTGTCGACAATTATCCTGAACTAAGAACATATTTTTAGGATCACTTAATTGGGGATAATCTTTTCTATTTTCCAGTAGCCACCTGCTCTGCAAGAAGGAGAGCCGTGTAGAGATTCGCAATTTTTCCAGAGACACAAAGTTCCGCTAAGGTTAACTCCTCTTCTCCAACACGAACTTTCATGGGGACGGATAGCCCGGAATCTAGGATAATCCGCTTCACCTGTGCAGCCGTAAGTTGGGGATACAAGGAACGGATCAATGCAGCCATACCAGCTACAGCAGGAGCAGCCATGGAGGTACCACCTTCTACCCCATATTTCGAATTGGGTAGGGTGGAATAGATCTCATCACCTGGAGCAAAAATGTCCACTCCTTTTTTCCCATAGTTTGAAAAAGAAGCAATCATGTCTAGACCATAATAGGGAGTCAAGGCCCCTACGCTTAGGTAATTGTCCTCGGTAGAGGGATTTCTTTCGCTGTAAGTGTCATTTGGAAAATTTTGGTTTTCCGGAAGATCCAGATTTACTCCATCGTTGCCCGCAGCATGGACAAAAAGCACGTCCTTGGCAGCGGCATAGCGTAAGGCATCTTGAACCCAGGAGGCGTTTGGGGAGAATTTCTTACCAAAACTGGCATTGATTACTTTGGCTCCTTGGTCTACAGCATATCGGATCGCCAAGGCAATGTCCTTATCGTATTCGTCACCATCAGGCACAGCACGGAGGGCCATCAATTGTACATTTTCAGCTATCCCATTCACCCCTTTTTTATTCGCTCGATTCGCAGCAAGGATCCCTGCTACATGGGTACCATGGCTTTCTTCCTCGAGTTGGTGGCCTGGATTCCCGTTACCATAGCCCTGGTCATTGATATCATAGGGATTGTCCCCCACAGGTTTTCGCCCATCAAAAGTGAGGTTGAAGTTGTACTCCAATTGGGTCTGGTAGTAGGCAATTCCCTCTTGCAGGTCGGCTAAGGCAGCAGGAATGTCCTGCCCCATGGCCATCACTTGAGCCAGCAGGCCGAGGACTTGTTCTTCTGCCTCATTTTGGGGCTCGTATTTTTCAACATCTTCTAGCGTGTAATTTTCCTTCCCTAGTTTTTTCTGAATGTTCTCGTGGGCGCTTCGAACGATTTGTTCGATTTGCTGGAACTGTTGAACTGCCATTTTCGCTTCGGTGACCTTAGGCTCCAAGAGGGCGGTAGCCTTTTTCTGAAGGGAGACATCTCCTAATTTTTTGGACACAATCCGCACAAATTCCATCTGTTCATGGTAAGACTCTCCAAGGAAGTTATATCCATGTACATCGTCAATGTATCCGTTTTGATCGTTATCGAGCCCATCCCCGGCGATTTCTTTTGGATTTTTCCAAAGCAAGTCCTGTAGGTCTTCATGGGACAAGTCAATTCCCGAGTCAATGATGGCTACCACCACGGGCCTCCCTTTTCTTTTCTTGACTACCTCTGCATACGCCCGGTCCACACTCATCCCAGGCACTGTGTCTTGGATGGGGTCCAAATGAGACCACCGAAGAGTTTCCTTTTCTGTCAGCGGACGAACTCGGGAGACCGTACTCAATGAGGCGCTTGTGGGGGGACTGAGTTGGGCCGTGGTCGCACAGCCCATTCCCAAAAGGCTTACCGCACCTAAGACGAGGAATGGGGATCGAATATTTTTCATGTGGAGGGACTATTTTTTGTAATAATGACCTGGCTTGTCTTCGGTATAGAATTCTTTGAGTGCGGGAAGTTCCTCCAAAAGTGCTTTAAAGTGGCCTCGCTTATCATAGACTTGTGCCGGCATCTGCCTTCGAATCATTTGAAATACCTGCGCTTTTTGTTGCAAGGTTTTTTCTTGCTTCAGGTAACTTGCTGACATGTGAAAATTCAAAAACGGGCCATCCAAGGAATGGGTAAGGTAAGGGGAAGGATCTTCTTCCAAAACCATTACTCCGCTTTGAATGAGCGGTTCCATGTCGAAGGACCTGGCCACAAAATAGGAAGTATCTATTTCCGCTCGATTCTTCCAATAATTCATTCCCCAAATCGGCAATACCAAGATCAATCCAAAAAAAGCAGGCCTAAGGAGCAATGTCCATCCGAAATGAAGAAAAAACTGAGTTATAAAATAACTCATTGCAGGAAGGAACACGACCAACTGATAGGAGGCGGTATTTTTCACTAGGAAAAATAAGCCAGCAGAAAAAAGTAGCCAGATGAGAATAAGTTGCCGCTGTTTTTGTTGATTGATCGTAGCCCCACGAAAAAAAGAACCAATAAAATAGCCCGCCAAGGCAAGTAGGAGTGGAAATACACCAGGAGCAAGCCAACTCAGATAAGGCTGGTACGCATAGTTGGGGTAGGTAAAGACAATCGGCCAAACTTGAAGTGCTTGTTCCAACCCATCTTTCCAAAAGTAAAATACCAAGATCAGCAAAATAGGAAGTAGAAAACCCATGATGGAGAGGAATAGTTGGCGAATCGTAAAACCAGAAATTGCCAACCCTGTAAAAATTAGGAAGGGTAGAAAGAATACAAAATTCCAATGAAAACCGGTAGCAAGTCCCCCATAGATCCCGATGAGTAGGGTAGATTCACTACTTTCCTTTTGGAGGACCGTATGGGAAAATAGTTGTCCAAATGCCAATAAAAGAAATGTACTGCCAAGCAGAGTGGGTGACAAGTACATCAGGTCAAAAGAAAAATGGAATAAAGCAGCCATGACAATGGCTGGAAAGTAGGTGTTTTCGTCAAACACGCGGTACTTGATTAAAGTACTGTTCCAATAGTAAATCTGGAACAAGACAAAAACTTTTCCCAGTAAAAGGTAGGCGAGCTCACTTCTTCCAAACAAGAGATGAATACCTGTAAATACCCCTGCTGAGAGCGGACCTGTATCGTCAATGATGTCTACGTAGAGCAAATTTCCCTCACTGAGGCGCTCACCCAAAACCATCCATAGGAGCGTGGGGGTGGTGCTTGGAAATGAGAAAAAAACCCATGAGATTACAGAGAATAAGACCACATAAAGCAGTATTCCAAAAAGGCGAAAGGGGTCGTTTACTCTAAAAAAACTAAACAAGGTGGTTAGGAAGAAATTGGTTTTGACTCGAAATTAAAGCATGCCCAAGTATTTCGCTAAATTTGCATCATAAATACTTCAGATGGAAAGCAAAAGACAATTAAAATATGCCAAGTTAATTCAGAAAGAGCTGGGCGACATTTTTCAAAAAGAGGCCAAACACTTCGTTGGATCTACCCTAGTGACCATTACACGGGTCATGATGAGTCCAGATTTGGGATTTGCCAAAGCCTATCTCAGTTTTTTGCTGCCCAATCCAAAGGCAAGTTTTGATGCAATCAATGCGCACAAGAAAGAAATACGCCATGCCTTGGCCAAGCGTATCGGCAAGTCAGTTCGTGTGATCCCTGAATTGGCCTTCTTTTCAGATGAATCTGCCACCTATGCTCAGCACATGGACAAGGTGATTTCTGACCTTCATATCCCCCCTGCTCCAGAAGAAGAGGAGGAGGAAGAGGATTAAAATTCGCTGTATCCCGTGAACACAAGTTCTTTTATTGCCGGCAGGTATTTTCGCAGCAAAAAGAAGCAAAACTTCATCACCATCCTCTCCTTAATTTCGATGGTGGGCGTGGCCATTAGCACGATGGCCCTGGTGGCAGTGATGTCTGTGTTCAATGGCCTAGAGGATTTGATCCGCGGACTTTTCTCAAGTTTTGATTCGGAACTTCAGGTTACCCCCACTTCAGGAAAAAGTTTTGTGGTCACCGAAGAATGGCTGCATGCGCTCCGTCAGGTTGAAGGAGTGGAAGTCATCACCGAGGTCATCGAAGACAATGCCCTACTTGAATACCGAGGCAATCAGCATGTAGCCCGAGTGAAGGCGGTATCTGAAAATTACTTTGAACACGATCGTTTTTCGAAAGGGTATTTTTGGGGAGATACGACCTTAGGCGATAGCCTTCGGCCCGGAACGCTACTTGGAAGAGGGGTGGCCTTTGCCTTATCCGCCAACTTAGACGATATCAATTCCGTCCTGAACATCTACTACCCCAAAGCCCCCAAATCCGCAGCTTCCCTGGATCCAAATCAATTGTAT
>JBANGF010000363.1:0-12549 GCA_037975655.1 Bacteroidota bacterium
TTCCCAAACCTTACTCATTCTCGGCGTAATCCTGATCTCGATCAACTTACGTACCTCCATTGCTTCGGTAGGGCCACTGATTCCATTCATTCGGGAAGATTTAGGTATATCCAATGGTGAAGCGGGATTTTTGACCACACTTAGCCTCATTACCTTCGCTATTTTTTCGCTGCTTGCCCCCAGTCTAGGCAAAAAGTTGGGCCATAGCAAAGCCATCTTTCTAGGAATCCTCCTGCTCGCCACCGGCGTAGTCATTCGGGTGCAGGGAGGAATTGCACTCCTCTACCTGGGTACAGCCCTGACTGGAATAGGGATTGTAACCGCCAACGTGCTCATGATTCCTTTTTTTAAAGCCAGAATCCCAGAAAAAATCGGCCTGATGACCGCTCTACTCTCCACGGGCATGTCCATGTTTGCTGCTATTGCTTCAGGAATTAGTGTGCCCATGGCGGAAGGACTTGGCTGGGGATGGAGAGGGGCATTGCTTTCCTGGGGAGGTCTGATGGTCCTAGCCTTAATCGCCTGGATACCGCAACTTAAACCTGTACCAATCCAGAATTTAGCTGCTCATGTGCCTGGAAAAAATGTATGGAAATCCACCCTGGCCTGGCAAGTCACCGGATTTATGGGAGCCCAATCGGTCATGTACTTCACGATGATTACCTGGCTTCCGGACCTATTGATTGCCCGCGGGATGACCCCGGTAAATGCAGGAATGGCGCTTTTCTACATGCAACTGATCTCTTTAGTTGGCACTTTCTTTGCGCCCAACCTGCTGCTACGACTGAAGCAGCAATCCGGGGTCATCATCGCCGTAGGAATTGGATACCTTATCGGCTACAGCGCACTATTTATCCATCAGGAATGGGTGACCTTTGCTGCGCTTACCATTATTGGCATTGGAAGCGGGGCCAGTTTGAGCATCGCCTACACCCTGATCTCTATGCGTAGTGGAGAGGAACTCACCACCGCCAAGCTATCGGGGATGGTTCAGTCTGCCGGCTACGTTTTAGCCGCCCTGGGACCTTTGGTGTTTGGCATTTTTCTAGATCTTTTTGACAACTGGAACCTACTGATCTGGTTTCTCCTCCTGATGACCGGACAATTTATGGTCTTGGGAATACCCGCCGGCCGAGATCAAAAAATCTAATTTCTAAGTCCATTTATAGGTTGCCTCCGCCAATAAAGCGGTATTTTTGCAGGACCTTCTTCAATTCCTATGCAAGACTTCCTTCAATCTTTGGGTATATCCAACGAACTGCTCAACTACCTGCTGATGCCGCTCTTGATTTTTGTGGCTCGGGTATCCGATGTCTCCATCAATACGCTGCGTTTCATGTTTATGATGAATGGCAAGAAAAATATTGTTCCAATCTTGGGATTTTTTGAGGCCTTGATCTGGCTGCTCGCCATAGGACAAATCTTCCAAAATGTAGATAATCCACTTTCCTACTTGGCTTACGCGGGCGGCTTTGCTACAGGAACTTATGTAGGCATGACCTTGGATGAAAAATTGGCTTTGGGCCGGGTTTTGGTACGAGTAATCACTCCCAAGCCCATGCCAACTTTGCTGGAGTTTATGAAGGAAAACAACTACCGCTTCACCAATGTGGGTGGCGAGGGACGCTATGGAAAAGTAAACCTACTATTTACCGTGATGAAAAGAGACCAACTCCAAGAGTTTATCGCCAAGGTAAAAGCAACGGATGAAAAGGCTTTCTATACCATAGAAAGTGTGAAGCGCGTCTCAGAAGAAGAGTTGAACATCATGGAGGACAAGCCTCGTTTTCGCTCTAAATTAATCAGCCGAGCCCGTACCTAATGGCAAACAGCTGGTTTCAATTTCAACAGTTTCGCGTACAACAGGACCGGTGTGCGATGAAAATCAGTACCGATGCAGTTTTGCTTGGAACTCTAGCCTATGGCCATTCTCCGAAGCAAATTCTAGATATCGGGACAGGGACTGGAGTGATTGCCTTGATGCTGGCCCAACGCTTCCCTGAAGCCCAGGTTACTGCACTGGAAATTGATGCAGAGGCAGCCACACAAGCAGATCAAAATTTTAAGGAAAGTCCTTTTGCTGAACGGTTGAAGCTCATCCCCACTGCCTTCCAAGATTTTTCAGCAGATACCTCCTTTGATTTGATTGTCAGCAATCCCCCCTATTTTCCAGATCACCTCAAGTCCAGTGACCCCAAACGGAACCTAGCCCTACATACAGACAGCTTGTCTTTTGAAACCTTACTCAATCATACAAGCAATCTCCTTGCGGATGCGGGCCAATTTTGGGTGATCCTGCCGCCTCGACAGATGGGGGATTTTTGTAAGTTGGCTGAAGAAGTTCTGCTTTTCCCCAATTCCAAAATCCAAATCCAAGATGCCGCCTACAAGCCCGTGCATCGAGAAATTGTGTCCTTCTCGAAAATCAAAGGACTCCCTTCTATCCCGACCCGGGTCTATTGTTTGAAAAATGAGGACGGAACCTACACGGAAGACTACCAGCAACTGATCTCCGGGTTTTTATTGGGTTTTTAAATGAAAATGCCTAAGAATCTTCTTTATCAAACAAATAGTCGCTTTACCAAAATTGTAATCTCTGGGTAATGCTGTATTTTTGTCATTCGACCATTCCAAATTTCGATGCAACTGCTACGAACTTCATGCCTTTTTTTGATTCTTATGGCACTTTGGTCCTGCACGCAGGAGGATGACGCCCCCATCCTCGTGGCTACGGAGGATGTGTTGTTTGTAGGGGGAGATAAAATCCGAATTTCTGGTCGTCTGCTGGCTAATCGGGAAGTGCTAGCCGAAGACCATGGTTTTGTATTTTCTACCCAATCCTCCTTCGCTAATCCAATTACCATTTCACTTGGAGCAAAAAATCAACCCGGACGCTTTATTGGTGAAAAAAATGGATTTAAACTAAGTCAAACCTATTTTGTCAAAGCCTTTGCTACCATCAATGGGGCACGTCTCGAAGGAAAAGTGATTGAATTGAGTACCTTGACTCCGGCAGTTACCAGCTTTGCGCCCAATTATGGAATAGCAGGACAAGAATTGGTGATCCAAGGCAAAAATTTTCCTGAATGCACCAAGGTGTTTTTCGGCAATCAAGAGGCTCCAGTCCTTCAAAATGTCTTTGAATCTCGGCTCACTGTAAAAATCCCAGCCCCCACAGGACAGATTGTGGTTCCCATCAAATTACGAGTTCAAGATAAAGAAATTGTTATTCCTACCCCTTTTGAGTACCAGGCAGGGAAGTATACCAAAGTGTCTGATTTCCCTGGCGGCCTTCGGATCTACGAGAACATTTCCTTTACGAATGCTTCAGGATTTCATGTGGGACTTGGCAAAGTCAGGTTCGGAGAAAATTATCCGAGATTTCAGCGCTTCAATCCTGCTTCAGGTACCTGGACCGAAGTAAACTTTCCCGGAAATCCACGTCGCTATGTATTCGCAAGCCCCAACTACCTAGGTGGAGGCGCTATTGAAACTTCGAGAGATGTCTTCAGTTACGACCGTAGTTTCTGGAAAATCAATGGAAGCAGTTTCGAGCGATTGGGAGACCTTCCTTTCAACTCAAGAGATGCCTTGGCCGTGGATTGGGACGGGGGCCTGCTTTTGTTTGGAGGGCTGGATGGCGCCTCTCTTTTGGTGCGTGCTTACGACCCCGTGCAACGGACCTGGTCGACCAAAGGAAATGCCCCGGTTGCGTTAGGACGAAATGCCGCTGCCTTTGCTCGAGCTACTCGGGTGATAGTATTAGGAAGCAACGGGCAGGTATGGGAGTATAATCCCCCTCTCGACAGCTGGCAGCTAATGACTACCTATCCGGGCAACAAAGGACAAGGGTTCCCCTTCTTGGAAGTTATCGGATCAAAAGCCTACTTGGGACTTTTTAGAGCTACCCAGGAACTCTGGGAACTCAACCTTGAGACACTCACCTGGAAAGCAAAGAATCCAATCATTGGCCTGCCTCAAAGCATAACTAGCGGGTATTTCCAGTACAATGGATCCATTTATTTTCTCCGTGCTCCAGAGGAATCCGTGGCCGGAAACTTGACCATGGAATTGTACAAATTTGACCCAGATGCGATCTAAGCCTATTCCCATGAAAAAAATATACTTGCTTGTCTTTTTGTTTTTTGGGCTTATGGCCGCCGTATGGGCCCAAACTCCCGCTGTAAAGCGAGAAGTGATTGGCCGCGATATCGGACAGCTGAAAGGGATCAAACTATCCGGACGAATTACGGATGAAATCACCGGAGAGGCACTTGTGGGTGCCACTGTTCGAATTCCCGAACTTGACTTGACCCGCATCACCGATGATAATGGAAGTTTTGAACTTGATGTGTCTCGAGCAGAATATACCCTGGAATTTCGGTATGTGGGCTATGAAACCAAGATTTATCCCATCACGGCGGTAGGAGATGCGAGGATCACGATCAAAATGCTCCAAGAGGACTTTACCCTCGACGACGTGGTCATCTACGGTAGCGACCCAGAGAAAAATATCCGTTCCACCAACATGGGCGCCGTCACGCTGAGTGTCAATACCATGAAGGAACTTCCTCCTTTTATGGGAGAAATCGACATTGTGCGGTCCTTGGCCACGCTTCCCGGCGTGAGCCAGGTTGGTGAAGCTTCCTCAGGACTCAATGTACGAGGCGGTGGCGTAGATCAAAACCTCATCCAATTCGCTGGGGCTCCCATCTACAATCCTTCGCACATGTTTGGCTTATTCACGGCCTTCAACCCCGACATGGTGAATGACGTGACCCTCTACAAAGCAGTGGTTCCTGCCCGCTTTGGAGGTAGAAGTTCGGCCATCCTAGACATCCTTCCCAAGGCGGGTAGTGTAGAAAAATTTGGAGGTGATTTCATGCTCAGCAACTTCTCCGGAAAGCTTTCGCTTAATGGCCCAATCATTAAGGACAAGGTATCTATCCTCGGAGGATTTCGAATCTCCTACATCAATTGGCTGCTTCAGTCGCTGAGCAACACCACACTCAACAACTCCAATGCTGATTTTTACGATGGCAACCTGGTGATTAGTGCCCCAATTTCTGAAAACAACGAGTCTACCTACAGTTACTACACCAGTTACGATGACTTTGCGTTTGCCTCCGACACCACCATCTCTTGGCAAAACAATGCCCACTCCTTGCAGTGGAAAAGTAAGTTGAGTGAAAAACTCAAAATGGAAACCGTTGGCTTTTATTCCCTTTATGATTATGGTATTTTCAACCAATCGGGGCTCAACAACTTTAAAATCAATTCGGAAATCAAGGATATGGGAGGAAGGACCTTCTTCAATTATGCCCTAAGTCCCACACAGTCATTTACCATTGGAGCCGAATACAAACAGGTGGATATCCAACCCGGTGAGCTAATTCCTACCGGAACCTCGGAAGATGTACTCCCAAAAAAGGTACAAAATGAAGCCGGCAGGGAAATGGCAGCCCACTTCCAACATGAGTTAGAAATCGGGGAAAAAATAGGCCTATCCTATGGCCTCCGCTACGACCTTTACCAATATCTGGGCGCTCGCACGGTTCGGACCTATCAAGAAGGTACCCCAGTCTCAGATGGTTCGGCTATCGGGGAAACGAATTATGGAGAGAACGAACTGATCCAAACTTACGATGGGCTAGCACCACGGGCCTCCTTCCGCTACTCCTTCAGCAAGGCTAGTTCGGTGAAGTTAGGCTACAACAAAATGTATCAGTTTATTCACCTCATCTCAAACACAGCAACCATTGCTCCTTCTGATGTATGGAAATTGAGTGATGGATTTTTGAAGCCTCAAATTGCAGATCAATTCTCCCTAGGCTACTACAACAACTTCAAAGGAAACATCTTTGAGACCTCGGTAGAAGTCTACTACAAAGACCTTCAAAACGTCGTGGAATACAAGGATGGTGCAAACCTGATTTTACAAAATCACATCGAAACGGAACTTATCCCGGCGCAAGGGCAGTCCTATGGATTGGAACTTTACGTGAAAAAAAATCTAGGCACGCTTACCGGCTGGATTTCCTACACCTATTCCAGATCCCTAAGACGCGTGATTACTCCCTTTGAGGAGGAAAATATCAACAATGGCACCTGGTATGCCTCCAACTTTGACAAACCGCATGACCTGACCCTGATTGGAAATTACAAGGTGAGTACCAATACCTCCATTTCAGCCACCTTTGCCTACAGTACGGGTAGGCCTGTCACCTTCCCAGAAGCAAAGTTTGATTTTTCTGGAAACAATCTGGCCTATTTTAAGGACCGAAACCAGCAACGGCTTCCGGACTTCCATCGACTTGATTTTTCAGTGAATTTCAAGTTAAAGGGGGAAGGAAAGTTCTTTGATGGGGACTGGACTTTCTCAGTGCTCAATGTGTATGGACGTAAAAATCCATTTTCCATCTTCTTTGACGATGCCCCCCAGCAACCGCCACAGGCATTCCGATTGGCCCTGCTGGGAATTCCTCTTCCAAGTTTAAGTTACGCCATTAGCTTCTAAGCCATGTTGAAAAGATTAGTATACTTACTCCTATTCCTTCCGATGGCCTGCGTTGACCCCTACGAGGTCGAAGTGCCTGAGGGCGAGCAACTCTTGACCGTGGAAGGCATCATTTCTACAGGTCCTGGACCTCATGCCATCACGCTTACTCGAAGTGCTACTTATGGAAGCATTTTCGAAGGACTCATCCGTCCCGTGTCTTTGGCTACCGTAGTCGTTCGGGACAATGAGGGTAATGTGACCTTCCTTACCGAAGGTGCAGACGACTTGAAAGGATCTTATTTTACCCCAGCCAACTTTCGAGCTCAAGTAGGCAAATCTTATACCTTACAAATTCGAACTGCTGAAGGTAAGGTATATACCTCCACCCCAGAGAAAGTAGCGTCTGTTCCCGCTATACAATCATTGGAGATCCGCACTGTTACCGTCCCTACTGAAGGAAGTGAAGTTCCAAAATCTGGGATTCAGCTGATTGCGGGGGTTAAAGATCCTGCGGACCAGAATAATTTTT
Source organism: Bacteroidota bacterium (assembly GCA_037975655.1). Lineage (GTDB taxonomy): Bacteria > Bacteroidota > Bacteroidia > Cytophagales > Cyclobacteriaceae > Algoriphagus. Next base: position 7,029 of record JBANGF010000363.1, read on the forward strand.
ACTATTGGAAAAATGGCCCAGCAGTATACATCTTGGAGACTCGTCCAGATCTATATACTCCAAGACCTTCTCCTTCAAATCCAAATCGTACGCCGCAGCCAAAGGATTGCTGTGTGCAATGCTTCCGCTACGAAGCTGGAAACAACCAGAGTTTATTTGTGGTAAATGACGATAGTTTCAATGGGCTGACCACCAAAATTCCTGCTTCTTTCATCGCGGACGATGGGTACCGTTTTGTCAATAAGTTCCGAATGGACCTGAAACAATACAGCATCTCGCAGGCAGCCTATCGTTACTTACGTTTGGTGAAGCAACAAGCAGAAATCTCTGGTTCCATCTTTGATCCACCTCCGGCTACAATTCGTGGAAATATGCTCAGTTTGGACAATCCAGACGAAGTGGTACTTGGCTACTTTATGGCCGGAGGAGAAACCTCGCAGCGAATCTACGTGGATAAAAATGACTTGACTTTCAAGCAAAATCGGGCCATCATTCCGGACGATTGCCGCGTCATATCGGGAGCATTTATCGATCCACCTGCGGATTGGAAACCGTAAAAACTAAAAAAGACCAGCTAAAAAGTTGGTCTTTTTCTTTTCTGCTCAATTTACCAGAACAGAATGAAGATGAAATTTGAAGTTCCATAAAATGGGCTGCGAACCGTGGACCGTGGTCTATTAACGATTCCTTTTACAAAATCAATCCACCACCCGCTCCTCAAATCGAATTCCTTCTTTTTCCAAGGCATCCAAAATCGGGAGATACAATTCCGGAACTACGGGAAGTTGCAGGCCACGTAGGGAAATTCCCCCTTTCAGAAAGAGATCTACAGCAATGGCAAGTGGAAGCCCCACCGTCTTAGCCATGGCAGTATATACCCCATCTTGACCTTCTTCAACCAAACTGGAAATAACCTTTTTGAATCCGGTTTGGGTTTGAATCTCAAATTGATGCTGCATCACAATCAAGTCGCGGTCGGTAGGCTGAAGTGCCCACTGTTCCTCAAGAATCGCCTGGAGCAGTTGCGCTGGGCTACCCTCCGTTTTTGGAAGGAGTTTCGATTCAAAAAATCCAAGCCATTGCAACTTTTCAAAGGTGGGAAAGTCTAAGTCTGGAATCAGTTCCGCTAATTTCTCTTCCACGGTGTGCTGATCAGACCAGGGAAGAAAAATATTGAAAAACTGTCGGTAGGTGCTGCCAGGCGGGAGCTGCAACGATGCAGTATCGTCCGTCATCCCGAGTTGTACAAATACATCCCAGGCCTTACAGAAGCCTGCCCGCCGAAGTGTCCCTCGAAGAAGCGTATCGACCTCTTCCAATCCATAAATGGCCTGATAGTTCAAGGAATCTCGATTGGGGTAGCCGTCAAAATCTCCTAAACCTGGAAAGTGGATGTTTTCAACGCGTTTAAACAACTGCTGGTATGGCACCAATTTCACTTCCCCATGTTCTAGAAACTTAGACATCCCCTGACCTGCAAGTACCACATTGCGGGGGTTCCAGGTAAACTTGTATTTCCAGGGATTGTCTTCACTTTCAGGGGCCAACAAGCCCCCGCAGTAAGACTTGAAGGAGCGAATCACTTCTCCTCTCGATTGGGCTTCATGAATAATCTTCAAGGCCGAAAGGTGGTCGATGCCAGGATCCAGCCCACATTCGTTTAAGAACAACAATCCCTTGGCCTCAATGTCTTGCTTCATTGCTCTCAAGGCCTCACTTTCGTAGGAGGCAGTGAAAAAATGAACCCCCAACTTCAAGCAATCGGCAGCCAAAATAGGATGCAAGCCTGCTGGGAGCATGGAAATGACTAAATCGGCTTGGCAAATCAATTCATGCCGGGAGGCTTCCTGCTCCAAATCTACTGGTACCGCCTCCGTATACACACGCCCTTTGAGTTTGGCCGCTGCCAAGGCAGGGTCTAGGTCTGCAACCAGAAGTTTTCGTGTTCCATCCTTACACGAATCGGCCAAGTAATCAATCAGAGAGGTAGCAGATTTTCCTGCTCCAAATAGCAAAATTGTAGGCATGGGATGGGCTTTATTTCCTTAAAAATGGGCCTTTTTTTTGGTGCGAAAAAGTGAAAATTCAAGAATTAGGGAACATTTGCGTACTTTAAACGTTGGTTCCTATCCAAACCAATACTGCTTGTGAAAAAAATTACCGATACAATTGAGCTGGAAGAACTCGCTTTTTCTGAATTGAATCACCTCGAGGTGACCTTGGTTCAGCGAGCCCAAGAAATTTCCAAAAATGCCTACGCCCCCTATTCCAATTTTCAGGTGGGAGCAGCAGTGGCGCTTGACAATGGAGAAATCTACCAGTCTTCCAACCAGGAGAATGTAAGTTTTCCAGTAGGTACCTGTGCCGAGCGCTTACTCCTCGGCTATGTTGGTGCCAACTATCCCGAGCAAGTTCCACAAGTGCTCGCCATCGTAGCCCAACGAGCGGGAGAAGACACCTGGGCGGGAGTATCTCCCTGCGGGATGTGCAGACAGGCGATCAATGAGGTCGAAAATAGGTACAAAAACCCTATCACTATTTTGCTCTTGCAAGCCGATGGAACCGTGTTACGCTTCCGAGGTATTCGGCATTTGCTTCCTCTAAAATTTGACGATCTCCATAGCTAAGCGTGAAAAAGTCTCTTCAATTTTCCTACGAAGCCCCTTATTTTCTATCCCACGAACCAACAGGAAAGGAACAGGAAATTTGGATTGTATTGCATGGGTATGGGCAATTGGCAGAGTTTTTCATCCGGAAATTTCTTCCCTTCTCCTCTGAGAATCGACTCATCATCGCCCCAGAGGGCACCAATCACTCCTATTTACAGGAATTCCAGGGGCGAGTTGGCGCCAATTGGATGACCAGTTACAATCGGGAAACCGCCATAGCCAACAACCATCGCTACCTAAATCGCTTGATGGATGACCTCCTCCTTCAATTTTCTAGTTTGCCACGCATCCACCTCCTGGGCTTTTCACAAGGGGCGGCTACTGGCACGCGTTGGGCCAGTCAATGGAACGGCACACTCCATTCACTCGTGCTTTGGGGTGGTGGATTTGCACATGACTTGCAACTGAATTTGGCTAAAGAAAAGTTTGCCAACACGGAGGTCCTTCTGGTGCATGGGGCACAGGATGAGTTGATAACTGAGGAAAGTAAGAAGCGACAGGAAGAGCTACTTTTTGAACTTGGCAAGCCGCTGAATCTATTGACATTCGAAGGAGGGCATGAAATAAACCCTTCGATGCTAGAAAAAATTATAAATCAGGGGTTTTAAGCTTATTTTTTTGCCTCAATCTTGCACAATTTGAAACAATTTGTTGAACTTTCGATCAATCCTATTTTTAATTCATTTTGAACTCCATCCATGCTTTCGCTTACTGAAAAAGAGGTAGATCTAATTGCTACCCAATTGCTTAAGGGCAATGTCTGCTTCTATCAGGTTGATAAGAAGAAAATTCACCACATGCCGGACGATGAAGATTATTTCAACTACGACCTAACTCCAGAGGAAGAAGATATCTTGGACGAAATTGAGGATCAACCTGAAAATTTTGCAGAGTTTACCCGTATGGAACCCACCCAAGAACATGAACTTATGCAGGATTTTGTAGACCGCCGTGTGAAGGAGCGTTCCCTAGCAGAGGACTTGGTCAGTGCACTAAGCAAACCCAAAGCCACTACCGCTTTCCGTTTCCTGCTCGATGGGTCCAAGTATAAAGATGAATGGGCTGAATTCTTACGGGGGAAGTACCAGGATTGGATCAAGGAACAAGTCGATTCCTTCAATTACGCCGAAGATTAAATACATCAGCCGCTCCACGATTCACTAACAGGAGCGGTTTTTTTGGGTCCAGTTGCCTAAATTCAATTCCTTATCCTTTTTTGCCTTACCATGAAAAAACTACTCTTTTCCCTTCCACTTCTTTTTGTGACCCTGCTCATTCAAGCCCAAACTTGGGATTGGGGTGGGCCAATTGATCCACTGCAAACCAAGTTTCAAATTCAACAATACCGCCTTGAGTTGGAAATTTTCCCCGAAACGCAGTCCATTGCGGGTCGGTCCACCATCACTTTTTCTTCCCAAGAAAAGTTGGACACGCTGCGGTTTCAGTTGATTGACCAGTACCAGGTAAGAAAGGTGCTTATGGATGGAAAGGAGGTTGCTTTTTCCCATCAAAATGACCTCTTGGATATCCTCCCAATCGACTGCACTTGCAATCAGGTGGAAATTATTTACGAAGGTCCGACTCCTATCGCCCAAGATCCTCCCTGGACTGGGGGATTTACTTGGGAAAAAGACCAGTGGGGCAGACATTGGATGGGATTATCCTGCCAGGGCGAAGGAGCCAAACTATTTATGCCCGCCTTTGACCACCCCTCGAGCGAACCTCAACAGGGAGTTGAGTTGCTCTTCACAGTACCCAAACCTTACTTCGTGGCCTCCAATGGTCGCCTGATTCAAACTCAAGACCAGGGTCAAAAAGTACGGTACACTTGGAAAACGGATTATCCAATCAACAACTACAACATCAACTTTACGGTGGGTGTATTTGAAAAAGCGGAAAGCCAATTTCGCTCCACCTCTGGACCGGTAATTCCGATGGCAGTGTGGGTACTTCAAGACAATAAGGACATGGCTAAGGAACTGCTCGAAGTACTTCGAGTAAGCGCCCAGACCCATGAAAAATTCTTTGGCCCCTATCCTTTTCCGGAGGACAAAATTGCAGTTGTCGAAACCCCTTATCTGGGTATGGAGCACCAAACTATCAATGCTTATGGCAACAATTTCCAGTTTGTCCCCATGGGCAAAGTCCAGTACGACTGGCTACTTCACCACGAACTAGGACACGAATGGTTTGGTAACAAGATCTCTGTAGGGGATTGGGCAGACATGTGGATTCACGAAGGACTGACCGCCTACGGAGACTGGTTGTTCTTTTGGGAACATGGAGGGCCTGAGGCTTACTTTGAAAAAGTTAGGGCTGAAGCCCGAGACATCCCGCATGCCCTTCCCGTAGTCAGTCCTCCCAACTCCACCGAAAAGACGGCCTACCATCCCGAAATCTACACCAAGGGAGCCATGGTCATTCATTCCCTGCGAGGACTACTTGGGGACGAACTCTTCTTTCCCGCACTGAAGGCTTTTGCTGAAGGGGAGCAGTTTACCTACTTAAATCAAGTGACTACCGAAGAGTTCACTGCATTTATCCAGCAGTACACAGGTCAAAATCTGGAAGGCTTTTTTGAACTCTACCTCAAGACGACGAGGCTACCTGAAGTCAAGGTGAAAAAGAGCGGAAAAAATGAATTTCGGGTTTCCTTGGAAGGCATTGATTTCGAAATGCCTGTAGAAGTAAAGACCTCCTCAGGAATTCAAACCTACTCCTTGGGAAAAACCCCTACGCTAATTTCCAGTACCAGTACTCCCGAAGTAGATCCAAGAGGTTGGCTGATGCTACAGCGGTAAGGGAGTTTGTTCACGCGGCTGACAAAAGGTAATTATTCTCGCAAAGGCGCA
>JBANGF010000007.1:0-5460 GCA_037975655.1 Bacteroidota bacterium
TTGATCCACTTGAATTAGTTTGACAGGCCAGCGGAGTAACTTCAGACAGATTGTCAGCAAATTCAGATTCAAGGCCCAAAGGTGCGTTTGCTCACGACTGAGCCCCTCTTCAAAATAAGGAAAGAAATATTCAAAGAAAGGAGCCTTCCCATATCCACTTTGGATGCAGCGGAGGTGATTCATGACCCATTTCTGCTCCGAATCAATCCGAACTTCGGCCATCGGAACTCGAGGTCGCCTACCTTGGATGGGTACACTTAAAGTATGAGCCTTGTTGGCCAGTAAAATCTCCGTTCGGTTGAAATACGATTGTCGCGTGTAGCGATCCCCTGGAAAAAGGAATACTTCCTCCACCCCACGCAGTACAGTAAAGTACTCCAAGCAAGGAAAGTAATGCAGGTCTATGGCAATGCGTTTCACGGCAATTGGTAGGAATTTAAATCGTCAACTTTTTCTATTGCCGAAAAGGAAGGTACAATGTACCAAGTACAAAGTACAAAGTAGGGATCCGTATTGGGATTGAATTTCTGGTATTCAAAGATCTTGCCCGCCTTCCGCAGGCAGGGTACATTGTACTTAGTACTTCGTACAACTTTCAGCGTCTTGCTACTTGACACTAGTTACTTGCCTGCCTGTCGGCAGACAGGATACTAACTACCTCTTCCCCATCCCAGGAGGCATCATGCGACCCAAGGCAGCCTTCGCTCCTCCCATTTTATTCATTTGCTTCATCATCTTGCGCATGTCCTCAAACTGCTTCATCAAATTATTGACTTCGGTGATGTTTCTTCCTGAGCCATCCGCAATTCGTTTTCTTCGTCGGCCATCAATGATGTCTGGGTTTTGACGCTCTTTAGGAGTCATGCTACGAATGATAGCTTCTACAGGCTTAAACGAATCGTCATCGATATCCAAGCCCTTCATGACTTTTCCCATCCCAGGAATCATCCCCATCAAGTCTTTGATGTTTCCCATCTTCTTCACTTGCTCCAACTGAGATAGGAAGTCGTCAAAGTTGAAGTTGTTCTGACGCATTTTCGCGTTCAGGCGCTTGGCCTCGTCCTCGTCAAAGGACTGCTGTGCACGTTCTACCAAAGAGATGACGTCCCCCATGCCCAAAATTCGCTGGGCCATACGGTCCGGATGGAATACATCTAGGTTTTCCATCTTTTCCCCCGTAGAGATAAACTTGATCGGCTTGTTCACTACGTGGCGAATGGAAATGGCAGCACCCCCACGGGTATCTCCATCCAATTTGGTCAACACCACCCCATCAAAATCAAGGCGCTCGTCAAAGGTCTTCGCCGTATTGACTGCATCCTGACCCGTCATGGAATCGACCACAAAAAGTGTTTCAGAAGGGTTGAGCGCTTTTTTGAGTTGCTCAATCTCCTGCATCATCGCCTCATCCACAGCCAAACGACCTGCAGTATCGACTACGACGGTCTTTTTGCCGGTCTTCTTGGCATGGGCAATGGCATTGTTTGCGATTTGAAGCGCATTTTTATTTTCTGGCTCAGCATACACCTCTACGCCGATCTGCTCACCCAACACCTTAAGCTGGTCAATCGCTGCCGGTCTGTAAATATCGCAAGCAACAAGCAGCACTTGACGCCCTTGTCGTTTCAGTAAACTTCCAAGTTTGCCTGTGAAGGTAGTCTTACCCGAACCTTGAAGACCTGCTATCAATATCACGGAAGGATCTCCACTGAGCTTAATATCCACCTTGGTGCTACCCATCAATTTGGTCAGCTCCTCTTGGGTGATTTTTACCAATAGCTGTCCTGGAGAAACCGAGATCAAGACGTCTCGACCCATGGCCTCATCCTTGATTTTGTCGGTGACTTCCTTGGCCACTTTATAGTTGACGTCGGCATCAATCAAGGCTCTACGAATCTCCTTTACGGTAGATGCGACGTTGATTTCGGTGATTTTTCCGGTTCCTTTCAGTGTCTTGAACGCCCGGTCAAGCTTTAAACTTAAATTGTCAAACATGCTGCTTTACGGCTATTTCCTGCAAAAGTAATGAATTTGAAGCTTTGCTCGACAATTCTCCATGGGATTTAAGTGAACTTAAAGGTGCTTTGTCCTGGCTTTGTAACCTGGCACGAAAAAGGTAAGCAGCTCCCTAACAGCCTTTCCTTCGAATTCCTTAATTTGCGGTTCAAATCCCTGAACTCCTGCATGAAGATTCAATTTCAAAAAGACATCCTTCCTCACCTTCTCGGCATCGCTTTTTTCTACCTGCTTTTGGTGGGGTACTTTTCTCCGCTCGTATTTGATGGGCAAATCATCTTTCAAGGAGACATCCTGCAATGGGAAGGCTCGGCCAAAGAGGTACTCGACTACCGAGCTGCTACTGGGGAACAAGCTCTCTGGACCAACCGCATGTTTGGTGGGATGCCCACCTACTTCATCAGCCTGGAATTTGCAGGTGACATCACCAACTTAGCCATTTCCATCCTTACCTTGGGCCTCCCACACCCCATCAATGGACTATTTTTTGGAATGATCGCCATGTACCTCCTGCTGCTCAGCTTTGGGGTGCGATCCATTTTCTCCGTGGCAGGCGCTATTGCCTTTTCTTTCAATACCTACAACTTGCTCTCCCTAGAGGCTGGCCACAATGCCAAAATCTGGGCCGTATGCTTGATCCCCTTAATATTGGCGGGTATTCATCTCGCATTTGATCGCAAGCTGCTCCTTGGAGCAGCCCTGCTCGGTCTCGGACTCCTGCTACAACTCAAATTCAACCACCTTCAAATCACCTATTACACGCTAATCATCGCGGTGGTCTACGTCATCACTCGCCTTGGGTTTGATTGGAAAAAAGAGGGACTTGGAAGCCTATCCAAAACCCTTGCCCTACTGACTTTAGGAGCCATTCTAGGGGTGGGAGGAAATTTGAGTAGAATCGCCACCGCTTTGGACTACAGCCCTTACTCCACACGGGGAAAGGCAACTATCGAAACCGCAGGAGCAGGGCTTGACAAAGAATATGCCTTTGGATGGTCCAATGGCATTTTGGAAAGCATGACCCTCCTGGTTCCTGATTTTTACGGAGGGGGAAGCACCACCCCACTTCCCAAAGACTCTGCTTCCGAAAAGGCGCTTCGCTCCCAAGGATTGGAACCCGCACAAATCAATGATTTTGTGAAAGGAGCACCCACCTACTGGGGGGATCAACCCTTCACTGGAGGTCCTATTTACGGAAGTGTGATCCTGGTATTCCTTGCCATTTTAGGCATATGGGTAGCGCCACGTGCAAGTCTGATCACTTTTGGATCCATCATCGTGCTTTCCTTGATGCTTAGCTGGGGCAAAAATCTGGCCTGGCTCAACTACACCTTGTTTGACATTTTACCTGGCTACAACAAATTTAGAGCCGTATCCATGGCTTTGGGCATGACGCTTTTCGCCATTCCTGTTTTAGGTATGATTGCCTTAGAAAAATTGACGCAAACCAAAGCTTTGAAGCCTTTACTCATCTCGGGAGGAATAGTTGCTGGAATCACCTTCCTACTAGCCGTCATGGGGAGTGCATTCTTCCGTTTTGAAGGAGCGGGTGACGTGAATTACCCAGATTGGCTGGTAAGTGCTTTGCAATCCGATCGAAAGGCCCTACTCGCTTCCTCTGCTTGGAAAAGCTTTACCTTTGTTGCCCTTGCACTTGGGGCAATTTACTTTTACCTCAAGGGCAAAATCTCCGAAAGCATCTTGGGCATGGGCTTAATTTTCTTGATTACCCTAGATGTGTGGACCATCAATCGCCGCTACCTCAATAGTGATTCCTTCAAAGGCAATCCGGCTCGGGAGTTTTTTGCAGAAACTCCTGCGGAAAAATCCATCGCCGCAGACAAAGGCTACTTCCGAGTGCTCCCACTCACGGAAGGGCTCACCCAAGGGGCACGCACCAGCTACCGATTCAATAGCCTCGGAGGCTACCACGGCGCCAAACTTCGACGCTACCAAGATTTGGTGGATTACCAACTGGAGTTTGAATTGCAGGATTTTATCAAAAAAGCCCAAGAGGGTAACTTTGACTGGGCGGCCATTGGCACAATCAACATGCTCAACACGAAGTACCTGATCGCAGGAGCGGAGTCCAATGCCGTCTTTGAAAACCCGGAAGCAAATGGCTCCGCTTGGGTACCTGGCCAACTCGTCCCAGTAGGAACTAACAAAGAGGAAATGGACAAGTTGGGCACGATCGATACCAAAGCGCAAGCAACGATCAATACTAAGGAGTTTGGCGAGCAGGCTGCAGGAGCAGGTACCATCACGCTGACCAAGCATGCTCCCAATGAACTAAGTTACCGCGCTGAAATGACCAAGGCAGGATTAGGCGTGTTCTCGGAAATCTATTACCCAGCAGGCTGGACTGCGAAGGTAGATGGCAAGGAGGTCCCCATCCTTCGCACCAACTACTTGCTTCGAGGCCTTTCCCTTCCTGCAGGAACTCACGAAATTGTCTTTACCTTTGCCCCTGCGAGTTACACCGCTACCAAAACACCCATGATTCTATTCCAGTATGCATTGGTGATTTTGTTGATCGCTGGACTAGTTACCACTTACAAAAAATCAGATGCAAGCCGCTGAAGAACAAGATAAGGTCGTTCGCTTCTACGACCAGTTTGCCGAGAAGCAGGAAAAAACAGGCATCAACTCCAGGCATTTGAGTATCCTGGATAAGGCTAAGCAGGCTGGGCTGAAATCCAATCACCGGATTCTGGAGGTTGGCTGTGGCATCGGAACGGTTTCCCATCTTTTGGCTACTCAAGTTCCCCAAGGAAAGGTGCTCGCCCTAGATATTTCTCCAGAGAGTATCGAAAAAGCTCGCGTGCTTTGGAAAAAACAAGGCAACCTGAAGTTTGACGTCTCAGACATGTCTGACTTCAACCTCCCCGGAGAAAAATTCGATTTTTTTGTGTTTCCCGACGTATTGGAACACATTCCAGTAGCCCAACATGCACGTTTGTTTGAAAACATTCAGCGCCATGCCCACGCAGACTCGGTGGTTTTGATTCACATTCCAGCACCGCGTTACCTGGAGTGGATGATTGCCAATCAACCCGAAAAGCTTCAGGTAATTGACCAGCCACTGGATACTGGAACCCTGGTTCAGACCTTGAGCGCCTCTGGTTTTTATTTGGAAAAAATGGAGACTTATGCCCTCTTTTTTCAAGAAAAGGATTACCAATATTTTGTGTTCCGTGCCAACAAATCGGTACAGCAATCCACCCCAAAAAACAAGTGGCAGGTCCTTAAGGAACGAATTCTCATCCGTCTAAAATACGGAATCAGCAGTTAATCAACATACCCATGGAAATCAAAGCCGGCACGGTGGTAGGGCTTACCTACGAACTCAAGGTAAGTAAGGAAGAAGATGAAATCGAATCCGCACCCTTTAGTGTGGAAGTTCGAGAAGAGGATGACCCTTTTTATTTTTTATTTGGACAG
>JBANGF010000044.1:0-5434 GCA_037975655.1 Bacteroidota bacterium
ATCGTTGGTAGTCAAACATGCGAGGTGGGGCTGATAATTCTAAATAATTGGATGAAAGGGCTTCTTCAAAGCTGTTTTTGAAGGTAATCTCAAAATTTGTTTTTTGCCTTTGATGTAAGAAGTCCTAATTTTTACAAAAAAGAACGAACTTTGCACCGCTTCGCTAAGTTAGCGTACCGATGCAGACTTCTCAATCACCTCGATGAAAAAACACTGTGTAGATCTGAAAAAAACAGGTCAATTTTCCACTTTTTTTCTGGATTACCTGGAGGGGAAAGAGTCGCTTCGTTCGTTTTATACCCATTTGCCGAATTTGGAGAGCTTTGGGAAAGCCATTCAGGCCAAACATTTTTCTTCGGAAAAGCGCCAAAACCTGGTGAAAGTGTTGGAAAGTCAGTATGCGAGTTTGCCTTTGACACCTGCTGTTGAGCAGCACATCCATGCTTTACGCGGGGAAAAGACATTTACCGTAACTACTGGGCACCAGCTCAACTTATTTACTGGACCGCTTTATTTCATCTACAAGTTGGTGTCCACGATCAACCTCGCCAAGCGCTTGCAGGAGCACTATCCGGATTACCGGTTTGTGCCGGTGTATTGGATGGCGAGCGAAGATCACGATGCTGCGGAGATTAATTATTTCAAGTTGGATGGGACTACCTACCGTTGGGAAACAAACCAATCTGGTGCGGTGGGGGATTTTGAATTGGATGCCTCCTTTCAAAGTTTCTTGAAGGGATTGGGGTTTGCTCCTCCCGTATTTCAGGAGGCCTATTCCAAGAGTGCCACCTTGGCTGAGGCAGTTCGAAACTACGTCCATGCACTTTTTGGGGAAAAAGGATTGGTAGTTCTTGATGCCAACGATGCCCGCCTAAAACGAGAGTTTGTGAAGGTTATGGAGGCTGATCTTTTTGAGCATAGCCCTTATGCTGCAGCACAAGCCAGCACCCAGGCCTTGGAGCAATTGGGATACGCTTCGCAAATTTACCCAAGACCCATCAATCTCTTTTATTTGGACAAAGGGATTCGGGAGCGTATTGAGCAGGAAGGGGAGGAGTACGTGGTGTTGAACACTAGCCTTCGGTTTAGGGCAGATGCCCTAAAAGCCTTGCTTCAGGAGCATCCCGAGCGTTTTAGTCCCAATGTAGTCCTTCGGCCAGTATATCAGGAAATGATTCTTCCCAATTTGGGATACCTAGGTGGCCCAGCAGAAGTCGTGTACTGGCTGCAGTTGAAAGGAGTATTTGATTTGTTCTCCTTGCCATTCCCAGTGTTGCTACCCAGAAACTTTGCCGTTTTACTTTCTTCATCTATTCAAAAAAAGATAGCCCAACTGGAATGGGCTCCAGAGCAGCTATTTCAAAAGTTTGCCGATTGGAAGAAAGGATTCGTACAGGCTTCCTCCAGTTTTGATTTTTCATTAGCTGCTGCCAAGGATCAAGTGTCTCAAGTATTTAAAAGTCTAGCAAATCAATGCACTGCCTTGGATGCAGGATTACCGAAGGCTTTTGCTGCCGGTGAGGTGCGTAGTCTAAAGATATTGGAACAAATGGGCATAAAGCTACGCAAAGCAGAAGAGCGAAGGCTTGAAGTGGAGTTGCTTCGTGCAAAGACTGTTTTTGAATTTTTGTCACCGGGTGGCAGCCCTCAGGAGCGTGTAGTTAATTTTATGCAATTTTATTTGGATCATCCAGCCTTGCTAGAGGAGTTGATGGCTTGTTTTGATCCACTAGACTTCAGAATGCAAGTTCTTTCCCTAGAATGAAAACAAAAAACGAACTCCGGCAGGAATACCGACAACTGCGAAAGCAACTCAGCGGGGATGAAGTAAACGACCTTTCTCGAAAAATCACAAGGCAACTTGGGGTTTGGCTTGAAGGTCAGGAAGATCTCAGTTATTTCCATTTGTTTTTTCCCATTGCCAAATTTAACGAGGTCAACACCTTTTACATACAGCAACTCTTGGAGCAGCAAGGCAAGACACTTTACACCTCCCAAGTGAATCGGGAAGAAGACCGATTAGACACGCTTCAACTTCCTCCAGATGCCGCCTTTTTTTTAGATGAATGGGGAATTCCAGTGCCTCAAGAATCCGTGCGGGTTACGTCTACAAAGATTCAGGTTGTATTTGTTCCTCTGCTTGCCTACGACAAGTCTGGGCACCGCTTGGGATTTGGAAAAGGATTTTACGATGGTTTTTTGGCTAGTTTAGCGCAACCTATCCTCAAAGTTGGCCTTAGCTTTTTTACACCTGAGGAGACAATTCCTGTAGAATCCCATGATGTTCCCTTGGATTATTGCATTACTCCAGATCGGATTTGGTCATTTGTTGGGTAGCAGACAAAAAAATCTGGGCATTAAGCTGTTTTAGGTAGGGATGAATGTAAAAAGTGCCTGGCCTAAATCCCCATTCTTTGTCGGAAATTTTACTACAGCCGATAGGCTAACGGCTGTAATTTGGAAAGGAAACTCATTACCGATTAAAAATCCTTCTTTTGATTCTAAACCAGAGAATATTTGGTGCGCAACTAGCGGAGAGGTGAGGTAATTTTGATTCAATGTAGGGAATTTGGTTTAAAATATCCCAATTATTGAAACAATCAGTTCTTAAATTGAAAATAATGTAAAAAAATACGTTTTTTTTACAAAAATGCTTTGTTTATTTCCCTCTTTACGAAATAGTCTATGTTTTGAAAAAGAGTGAAGAATTGATTTTAGAATTATATAATGTAATTATACTAAAAACTTATTTTTTATTTGCCAAAGGGTTAAAATCGCTAAATTTTCTTGTCACCTAGAATTTTTTATTCAAAAAATCGAAATTTTTTAAATTTTGTTAAATCGATTAAGGCGGAATAATATTTTGATAACCTTAAAAAAATATATCCAATCAGTTAATTTTTGTTAATCGAGAGTCTAAATGCCAAATTTTTCGCTTTTCGAAGGTTTAGGGCCTTTTTTTCCATTCTTTTGAAATTACCAACAAATGATTTTTCTTTACAAATCAACTAAACTAAACACCTTATGAGAAAAGCTTTACTCTTTGTTGTTGCGGTTTTTACAATGGCCCTCAGTTTTGAGGTGTCTGCGCAGCAACGGGTAATTACCGGCAAGGTAATTTCCGAGGAAGACGGTCTAGGGTTGCCAGGTGCAACGGTTCTCGTGAAAGGGACAACAGTAGGTACTACCACCGATTTGGATGGTAATTACTCTGTGAACGTTCCAGCGGGATCCGATGTATTGATTTTCTCTTTTGTGGGACTTAAGTCTACAGAAGAGGCAATCGGTAACCGGTCCGTAGTCAATGTTACCCTGACTGTCGATGCAGCTCAGCTATCCGAAGTGGTAGTAACGGCGATCGGTATCGAAAGGGAGAAAAAAGCACTGGGTTACGCAGTAACTTCAGTGGACAATTCGCAACTGGAAAACCGTCCAGAAGCCGACGTTGCCCGCGTATTGCAGGGTAAAGTACCAGGGGTAAACATTACCTCAACTAACGGTATGTCAGGTTCTGGTACTAACATGATTATCCGCGGTTACAAATCAGCAACGGGTAATAACCAGCCTTTGTTCGTTGTGGATGGTGTTCCTTTTAACACGTCTACTAACGCACAGAACGGATTTACAACTGGTGGTGCGACTACCTCTTCTCGTTTCTTGGATATCGATCCAAACAACATCGAGAGTATGTCTGTATTGAAAGGACTTTCTGCAACTGTACTTTATGGTGACCAGGGAAGAAACGGGGTAATCTTGATTACTACCAAATCTGGTGCATCTAAGCGTAAAACTGCTGAAGTAACCATCAATCAGTCCGTATTTACCAACGAGGCGGCTTCTTTGCCAACTTACGGTCAAATCTATGGTAATGGTTTCCAGCAAGCTCCTGGTTTCTTCTTCTCTAACTTCGGTCCGAGAATGGATACTGGTTTGTTGATTAACCACCCCTATGCTACTTCTTCTGTAGCCGCTGTACGAAATGCCTTCCCTCAATTCTGGGTGGATGGTGTAGTAGGGGGCACTCCTATTAAGTACGAATATAAGGCTTATAAAGATCCTTCTCAGATTTTCTTTAGACAAGGTTTGATCAGAAACACCTCCCTTCAAGTAGCTGGTGGTGGAGACAAGACTGGCTTCAATGCTAGCTTTGGCTACACCGACGAAGAAGGTTTTGTGCCTGGCAACGAATTGAAGAAGTACAACTTCGGTTTGGGTGTAAACTCTGCCGTGACAGACAAACTTTCTGTCAACTCTTCTTTCACCTTTGCTATCACCGATTTGGAATCACCTCCTGCAAACGCTTCTTATGGTTCAGGATCTGATATACCTTCTGTGTTTGGACACGTATTGTTTACCCCACGTTCTGTGGATTTGGAAAACCTTCCTTTTGAAAACCCAGTGGACAAAAGCTCTGTTTACTATAGAGGAGGTAACGATATCGTAAACCCATTCTGGTTGGTTAAGTATTACAAGAACACCTCTGACGTGAGACGTTTCTTCAATTCTACTTCTTTGAACTACGACTTCAACGACAATTTCTCCTTGACCTATCGTATTGGTCTAGATACCTACTCTGAATTGCAAGAGGTACGATACAATAAAGGGGGAGCTACCGCTAACTTGGCAACAAAGAATGGATATTATAGAACCATCAACATCAACAATACCATCTGGAACCAAGACTTTATCTTGAACTGGAAGAAGGACCTTTCTGAGAAAATTGGAATTAGTGCCCTTTTGGGAGCTAACTCTCGTTTTGACTCCTACATTCAGTCTGGGGTAGCTTCTCAAGGACAGTTGGCTTTTGGATTGTTTAGACACTCCAATTTCTCTACTTCTTCTAGTAACGACGCCTATTCTGGCGGTACCATGAACTACGGAGTAGACGAAAGAAGATATGGTGTTTATTCTAACATCACCTTGGATTATTCTGATTACTTGTTCTTGAACTTGTCTGCTCGTAACGACTGGACATCTACTGTAGAAAAAGAAAACAGAAGCATCCTTTATCCAGGAGGTTCTATCTCCTTCATCCCAACTACTGCATTTGATTGGAGTTCTTCCAAATTGAATGACCTGAAGTTGAGATTGGGTTACGGTACTTCTGCCGGTTATCCAAGCCCTTACAATACACGTAACGTATTGGCACAATCTGCTAGAGCATTTGACAGAGACGGTGTAGTAACTACTACCCACTCGGTTTCCAATACCTTGGGTAATCCGAACTTGAAGCCTGAGCTTCATGGGGAAGTAGAATTTGGTGTGGAAGGGGTGATGTTTAACAACAAGCTTCGTTTTGATATTTCTCTTTACGAGAAGCAGACAAGAGACTTGATTACTCAAGCGCCTATCGATCCATCTACTGGATTTACTTCTACTGCGATCAACATCGGTAAGATCAGAACTCGCGGTGCGGAATTCCAAGCTACAGTGA
>JBANGF010000054.1:0-5172 GCA_037975655.1 Bacteroidota bacterium
AGAGGGAACCAACCTGAAGGCATGGTTGTATACTATCATGAAAAACACCTTCATTACCAACTACCAACGGATGGTAAGAAGAGGTACCTTTGTGGATACCACGGATAATTTGCATTACATCAACTCAAGTGATGCATTAATTGACAATGGCGTTTTTGGAAACTTCACGATGGATGACATTCAGGAAGCCATCCAAAAGTTGGACGAAGTGTACCGAACTCCTTTTCTCATGCATTTTAGAGGGTTCAAGTACCATGAAATCGCTGACAAGCTCGAAATTCCTATTGGTACTGTAAAAAATAGAATCCATATTGCTCGCAAGCTATTGAAAGAAGACCTGATGGTCTATAAGCACAAAAATTAATTCTATGTCAAAAAAACATGTGGTAGTCATCGGATCCGGATTTGCTGGACTTTCCGCAGCTACCCACCTGGCAGATAAGGGCAACTGCACCGTTACCCTACTTGAAAAAAATGATTCCCCTGGTGGAAGAGCTAGAAAGTTCGAGCACCAGGGGTTTGTTTTTGATATGGGTCCTAGCTGGTACTGGATGCCCGATGTATTTGAAACCTATTTTGCCCACTTTGGCAAAAAGCCAGGCGATTATTACGACTTGATCCGACTCGATCCTTCCTATGCAGTCATCTACGGAGAGCAAGATGTCTTGGATATTCCTGCCAACTTGGACGAATTTAAATCCATGCTGGAAGGCATCGAGCCAGGAGCCGCTGCCAATTTGGACAAGTTTCTTGCTCAGGCCAAGTACAAGTACGAAGTCGGCATACAGGACCTCGTGCATCGCCCAAGTAGATCACTTTTCGAGTTTGCCTCCCCGCGCCTATTGCTTGACATGATGCGGATGGATATTTTCCAGTCCATGTCCAAGCATGTGCGCAGTTTCTTTAGACACGACAAGATCGTGCGACTCATGGAGTTTCCCGTGCTTTTCCTTGGGGAAACGGCCAATAACATCCCGGCGCTCTACAGCTTGATGAACTATGCAGACATCGCCCTAGGAACCTGGTACCCCAAGAAGGGCATGCATGAAATCATCAAAGGCATGGTGGCTTTGGCAGAAGAAAAAGGAGTGAAATTCAGATACGACGCCGAAGTTGAAAAAATTGAGGTGGCAAATGGCACAGCCAAAAGTCTACTACTTACTTCAGGGGAGCGCATCGAGGCAGACATTATTGTGGCTGGAGCGGATTACCACCATGTGGATAAGCACCTACTCGAGCCTTCCTACAGCAACTATACCGAAGACTATTGGAACAAGCGTGTTATGGCTCCTTCCAGCTTGCTCTTTTACCTAGGGGTAAATAAGCGATTGAAAAACCTACGCCACCACAACCTGTTTTTTGATGAACCGCTCGGCCCGCATGCCGATGCCATCTACACCAATCCAAGGTGGCCCGAAAAGCCGCTTTTCTACGCATCTGTTCCCTCCATTACCGACCCTACCGTAGCGCCGGAAGGGATGGAAAATCTCTTTTTGCTCGTGCCCCTTGCTCCAAACTTGGAGGATACGGAGGAGATGCGCGAAAAGTACTTCCATATCATTCTAGACCGCTTGGAAAAAATAACAGGTCAAGAAATCCGTTCGCACATCGTCTACAAACGATCCTATGCCCACAACGATTTCAAGTCGGATTACCACGCTTTCAAAGGCAATGCCTACGGACTAGCCAACACGCTGATGCAAACGGCCATTTTGAAGCCTAGTCTCAAGAGTAAAAAGGTGCGAAATCTCTACTACACGGGGCAATTGACCGTACCAGGCCCGGGAGTACCTCCTTCGCTGATTTCTGGGCATGTAGTGGCAAAAGAGGTGATGAAAGAAAACAATTTGTAAACAAAAAGGTATATTACGTACATGGATGCCATTTCCCTATATGACCAAACTACCTTAGAGTGCAGCAAGCTGATCACCCAGCGCTACAGTACTAGTTTTACTTTGGGCATCAAAACCTTAGCAAAAAAATTTCATCTCCCAATCTATGCCATCTATGGCTTTGTGCGCTATGCAGACGAAATTGTAGATACCTTCCACAACCAAGACAAAAAAGTACTGCTCGATCGGTTTAAAAAAGATACCTACGAAGCCATTGAGGCCAAGATTTCTTTGAATCCGGTGCTTCATGCCTTTCAACTCATCGTCAATCAGTACCAGATTGACCGAGATCTGATTGAAGCCTTTTTGCATTCCATGGAAATGGACCTGGACTTCAAAACCTACAACGACTCCAAATACCACGAATACATCTATGGCTCTGCCGAGGTGGTAGGATTAATGTGTTTGAGAGTCTTTTGCCAAGGAGATGATGCAGAATACCAACGCTTGAGAGAGCCCGCCTGCAAGTTGGGCGCCGCCTTTCAAAAGGTTAACTTCCTCCGAGACATCAAAAGCGATTTCGAAGAAAGAGGAAGAGTGTACTTCCCTGGAGTTGATTTCAACCGCTTTGATACTTCGGTCAAATCATTGATCGAAGAAGACATCCAAAAAGACTTTGACGATTCGCTGATTGGGATTGCAGGGCTTCCAGAAGGTGCCAAACTTGGAGTTAAGGTAGCCTACTTGTACTACCAAAAATTATTTGATAAAATCAAAAAACTCCCACCAGAGACGATTACCCAGGAGCGGGTACGCATTCCCAACGCACGAAAGCTCAGTCTTCTCTTTGGAAGCTATTTGGAAAACAAACTTGGCTTCTCCTGATGGAAAAGTACCTCTACTTAGGCGTTCTCCTTTTCGCGATTAGCTATCCGCTCGCACAATCCTTTGAGCATCGCATCCGCTATGCTTCCCAATGGAAATACCTTTTCCCTGGTATAGGATTGACTGCAACCTTTTTCATCATCTGGGACATCTGGTTCACCCAATTGGGGGTATGGGAATTCAACCCCACCTATGTGCTGGGCTTTTTTTGGATGGGCCTCCCGCTTGAAGAATGGCTATTCTTTTTGATCGTCCCTTTTTCCTCCGTATTCATCTACGAAGTACTGATTTACTTCTTCCCAAAGGATCATTTTCGTCCAGTTGGAAAGGCCTTCGTGTGGATTTTAGTGCCTTTTCTGCTGATCTTGAGTATCCTCCACCTAGATAAGTGGTACACTTCGGTCAACTTCTTGGTCGGCGCACTTACGCTAGCCATCCACTACCTGATCTTCAAAGAAAAGTACCTCGGTCGCTTTATTTTTGCTTACCTCGTACACCTCGTTCCACTGATGATTTGCAATGGAATCCTAACAGGGGGTCTCACTGAAGAACCGGTGGTGATTTACAACAATGCTGAAAATTTGGGCATTCGGATTTGGACGGTGCCTATTGAGGATTTGATTTACTCAATGATCTTGTTCCTGATGAACATTAGCTTCATGGAATACCTCCGAAGAAAGCAAACAATTTCCTCAAATCGTGGTTAATAATCGTATGAAACACCTACAGGTTCAAATAGACGATCATTCGGGCTTTTGCTTTGGGGTAGTGTACGCCATAGAAATGGCGGAAGAAATCCTCGAGGAGCAAGGCTATCTCTATTGCTTAGGTGACATCGTACACAATGACGAAGAAGTCAGTCGACTGACGCGCAAAGGGCTCAAAATCATTGACCATGGCGACTTGCATGGATTGACCAATGAAAAGGTCCTCATCCGTGCCCACGGAGAGCCTCCCTCTACCTATGAGCTTTCGATCAAAAATAACTTGACGCTGATTGATGCAAGCTGTCCAGTCGTGCTCAAGCTTCAAAACCGAATCAAAAATTCCTTCGATAAGGAAGACCATATCTACATCTACGGCAAGCACGGGCATGCAGAAGTCATTGGCCTCTTGGGTCAGACCAACAATAAGGCCGTGGTATTTCAAGACATTTCGGAATTGGATATTCCCAACCTTCCCAAAAACATTACCCTGTACAGCCAGACTACCAAAAGCACCGACAAATTCTACGAAATCAACGAGATTTTACGGGATAATGGAATAGTTGTCAATACGAACGATACCATTTGCAGACAAGTGTCCAATCGGGACAAGGAGCTGCGGAGCTTTGCGGAAAAGTTTGACAAAATCGTATTTGTAAGTGGCACCAAGTCTTCCAACGGAAAAGTGCTCTACAATGTCTGCAAGGAAAAAAACGAACATACCTTTTTTGTTTCCAATCCGGACCAAATTGAAGAAAGTTGGTTTGGGTATGGCGAAACCGTGGGCATCTGCGGCGCAACCTCCACTCCGATGTGGCTCATGGAGCAGGTCCGAGAGCGTATTTTAACCTTCTAATCACTCCCTCATGGAGGCTCCTTCTCGTGTACGTTCTGTAGATCCAAAAGGTCTTTTGATTGGATGGGGAATTATCCTTGCATGGGGACTTTCCTTGGCCTTCCTACTCACTTGGGAGTTTTCCTGGGAAAATCCCTTGACTTACTTGGCCATTCTCGTGCAGACGCATCTGTATACCGGGCTCTTTATCACTGCGCACGACGCGATGCACGGCATTGTCTCTTCCAATAAGAGAGCCAATCACTTCACTGGCTGGATTGCCGCGATCTTATTCTCCTACAACTTCTACTGGAAGCTTTTTACCAAGCACCACGAGCACCATCGCTACGTAGCCACGGATAAGGATCCAGATTACCATGCCTCGGGGAAATTTTTTCGCTGGTACCTGAGCTTTATCCTCCAATACCTGACGGTATGGCAATTTCTGCTGATGGCGGTCACGTTCAACCTACTTAAGTTGGTGCTACCCACCGAAAACTTGATCCTTTTCTGGATGGTTCCTGCTGGGCTTTCTACCTTACAGCTATTCTTCTTTGGCACTTACCTCCCTCACATGGGTGAGGAGACCAATGAACACCATTCGAGCTCACAGGCCAAAAACCATGTTTGGGCATTTTTGAGCTGTTACTTTTTTGGATATCACTTTGAACACCACGACTCTCCTGGCACGCCTTGGTGGCGCCTTTGGAGAGTGAAAGAAAAACAGGGTGCCTAAATTGTTAGCCAAGCCTTCTACCCTGTCACCAAATCATTGAATTGAAGTACTAAGCCACACCACATCATGCGAATTATCAGTCTTTTTGGAATCTTTTTCCTCCTTTCCCTAGGCGGTATGGGACAAGGCATCATCCGAGGAAAAATCACCAATCCTGTTAACAACCAGCCCATCCCCTTT
>JBANGF010000062.1:0-9564 GCA_037975655.1 Bacteroidota bacterium
CGAGAGGCTCGATGCTTTTCCCTGCCAAATACCTCATGCAGAGATACAAGGAAACTAGAATCAAAGGATAGATCAACAAGAGTACATTCCTCAAATTATCCAAAAGTTCCCGCGCATCGGCAAAGGATTTGGCCAGCAACAAATACCCCTCTTGTTTGCCTTCGGTCAGTAAAGGGATTTGTCGTTGCCGTACTTCCCTGGAACCGATTTTTTGAGTCCAAGCCTCTTCCGAGGCTGACTTCTCGGGTGAAAAGTTCAGGTGATTTTCCCCCAAATTAGGAGATCGATCCATGGGTTTCCCCTCCAAATCCACAATTTCAATAAAAATAGGGTTCAGTTGAAGTTGGGTATGCTCCATTTGTTCCCACTCATCCATATGGAGAAAACGGATTTTCCCATTCACTAAAAAAATCTCCCCCTTATGCTTATCAATTTCCAATTGAAGTTCGCGGTCAATTGTACGAACCACCGTGTAGTTAGCCACCAAATAAATCAGTAGGAAAACGAGAAAAAAGATCAACGCCGTCACCAGTGTGAGCCTACGTGCGATCCGTTCTTTGTAGGAGCTGTTCATCGGTCTTTGGCCATGTACCCCACCCCACGGATGGTTTGAATGTAGTCCTCCCCTTTGCTCAATTGGAGTTTCTTGCGCAGGGAATTGATAAATACATCAATAATGCCCGTGTTGTAGTCAAAATGAATGTCCCACACGCTTTCAATGATTCGGGTTCGTCTGCAAACCTTGTTTTTGTTGCGAACGAGGTATTCCAACAAGGCAAATTCCTTCTGGGTAAGCGTCACTTCTTTGCCTTCCAAAAGTACCAGATGCTTTTCTGGCTCAAGAACGATGGGTCCAAGGGTTAGCTTTTCTTCAATTTGTACAGAATTACGCATTTGAACACGTATTCGCACAAGGAGTTCTTCAAAATGAAAGGGTTTTTTGATGTAGTCGTTGGCTCCATTTTGCAAGCCAAAGACGGTTTCATCCACCGTATCCTTGGCCGTTAAAAAAATAATGGGCGTGGCAGGATACTCCTTGCGAAACTGCCGTGTGAGTTCGATGCCACTTATTCCTGGCACCATCCAATCCAGCAAGAGCAAATCGTAATTTCCGGAAAGGGCCAATTCCAACCCTACTTTCCCATTGTCCGCCACATCGACAGCAAAGGATTCCTCCTCCAAGCCTTGCTTGAGAAAATTGGAAATGCCTTGCTCATCTTCTACTACAAGAATTCTCATGCTGTAAATTTTCCTTATTTTTTGGAAAATCCACGCGATAAGGTCTAAAAATTATCTACTAGGTCTGGACCAATCATTACAGAACAAGGAAATTATACTGGCCCTTAATTCGAAAAAAACTCACTAAACCACAGGGGAAATTACTCCCCTTGATCCAAAGCAACTGTTGATTTTCTCTTGCCCTTTTTACTTCGCTTGTTCCACCAAATCAAGGTACCCGTAATTGGAAGGGAGGTGGCAATGGCGCATGCAATGGCCCATAAAAATTTAGTAAACTGACCGAAAATCTCCCCTGTGTGTAAGGCTTTGACAGATTTTCCAATCTGCTGACGAACAGGTAAGTCTCCAAAAAGGATAGTTTCCTTCACCTCGAGCGTTGCCGGAATAACCTTCAGTTGATCTGCCCCAGCCCGGGCAAAGAATCCAATGCGTGACTTACTCACTCCAATCTCACCATCGGCTTCCTCTGGCAAGGTAAAGCGCACATTCCCTGCGTAGGGAAGCTTTTGATTAGCCAAGGCGATTAATTCATCTAATAAAACTACCGGAGGATCAGGCTGAGGGAGGGAATCTTGGATAGTGTCTGTTTCCAGAGCGGAATTAGCTGCGGCATTTCCTTTGGGTTCTTCCTTAGGGGCTTGGTAAGTGTCCCAAGTCTTTTGCCAACCAGTCTTGTACCAACCAAACGACCAGAAAGGTCCAGTCACAGCCATGATAAAAAGGGCGATGAGCGAGTAAAAGGCCAGCGTATTATGCAGGTCATGATTGATACGTTTCCAATTCGCATCCCACTTTACTTTGAATCCCTGCTTCCAGCTTTTGGCTTTTTGGGGAACCCATAGAAAGATCCCTGTCAATACACCTAGCAAAAATAAACTAGTAGCTATCCCATTGATTAAGCGACCCAAGTCCTGATTGGACATCGAATCAAGAATTGGAGTTTCCACCTTATCCAAAAGCAACCAGCGGTGTGTAGAAAAAAGATAGCCCATAAACTCTTCAGTTGTAGTTTTCTGAGCATTGTCTGCTAGAACTTCACCAGAATAAGGATTGACAAAGTAGGTAATCGCATTTTCCGCTCCAGGCTTCTTGATGGAAAATTGGTAGGTCCTCCCCTCCTGCCCGAAAACTTGAAACCCAACCACTTTGCCATCCAATTTCGTTTCAAGAGTGGACTTGAGTGCCGTCAAGGGTATAGACGTCCCCGTCTCCTCTACAAAATAGCGCTCTGAATCAAAAAATTCACGAATTTCTGTGTTGTACACATAAATCGTTCCAGTCAAACAGACAGCGATGACAATCAACCCGCAGGTCAATCCCGCATACAAGTGGATGTCATTGAGAAATTGGCGGATGGACTTCCACATAAGCGCTTTTCTTTGATTTGAAACAAAACTAAAAGAGACATTTAGTTCTTTGAGAATTTAGGTCGATTTTTTTTTGAATTTATCGCAGTATTGGAAGAGATTCACCTTCGTCCTAACCGAACATTTCCTTGTTTTGGTATATTTAAAAAAAAATGATTCGTATGCGTTTATCAAGACTGCTTCTTCCTTCCCTGCTTTTAATCTTCTTATTTTCCTGTCAAGAGAAAAATCAGGGGCCAGATCCCCGACTAGAACAGCCAGAATCCTTCAAAAAAGTATTGGAAGCACATGGGGATTGGGTACAATGGGTGGATGCCAAGTCCTTATCTTTTGCCATGGTCCATGAAACCACCCTAGAATGGGAAAATCATTACCTCGACCTCCGGGAAGGTAAGGTACGCATCGATGCGGACCTATTTCAAGCAGGAAATGATGGGGAAAAAGTATGGATTAGCCCCAATCGTCAAGCATTTCCTGGTCAGTCTGTTCGCTTTTACCATAACCTGTATTCTACTTTCCTGAGCCTCCCATACGTCCTCACCGACACCCTAGTAACAATCACTCCCCTGGACAATCGCGTATTTAATGGAATGAGTTACACGACGCTGGAAGCCAAATTGAAAGATGGTAAACTCTTGGGACCTTCCAATCGCTACGAGTTGCTTATCGATCCAAGCACAGGTCGGTTGGCATGGGTACTATTTGCAGTGACGTTCTACGACAAAGGAAATCAAGTGCAAGAAGCCTTAAAATACGAAGACTACCGGGATGCGGGAGGATTGTTTTTCCCAAGGGTGATTACGGGGTATCAAATCGAAAATGATTCCAGCACGAGAATCAGGTATCAAACGAGTTTCTCAGATATCTTTTTGGTTCAAGATGAACTCGATTCTGATCTATTTGAAATGCCTAAAGGGGCGGTGACCTCCAATTAAAATTGCAGCTTAACTTAACTCCAAGAAAATAAAAAAGGGGATCAAGAATTTTGATCCCCTTTTTTGTTGAATTGAATGAATTTATGAAATCACCGATCCAGGTGAAGTCACTTCATGTGGCTGGAGCAATTTGAGTTTACCATTGGTATCGGAAGCCATCAAAATCATCCCTTCACTATCAATGCCCATCATTTTACGGGGTGCCAAATTGATCAGCATCGTCACCTGCTTGCCTACCAAAAATTCAGGGTCGAAATGCTCAGCCACACCACTCAAGACGGTTCGGCGTCCAAGGCCTGTATCCACTTTCAACTTCAGGAGCTTCTTGGACTTAGGCATAGCCTCCACTTCCAATACAGTCACCACTCGCATGTCTAGTTTAGCAAAATCCTCGTAGGTAATCAGTTCCTTCATCGCCGGAACAGGAAGTTCTGCAGATTCATTCATCTTTTTAGCGTTTTCTAGTTTTTGAATTTGTTTCTCCACTACCTCATCTTCAATCTTCATAAATAGAAGTCCGATTTCACCCAAGGCACGATTGGCTTGGAGTAAATTTCCGTTCCCGGCATCGGACCAGGAAGTAGCGGTCATTCCAAAGGTTTTGTATAATTTTTGGGCAGAAAAAGGCAAAAATGGCTCAGATAGAATCGCCAAATTGGCTGCCACATTCAAGGCTATATTTAGAATGGTTTGGGTACGAGCTACATCTGTTTTGACCTCTTTCCAAGGCTCCGTGTCAGCCAAGTACTTATTCCCCATTCGTGCCAAATCCATCATCAAGCTTTGGGCTTCTCGGAAACGGAAGCGTTCAATGGAAGCGGCGATTTTTTCTGGAAATCCTTCCAACTCCCGAAGTAAGTCCTCGTCAATTCCTCTCAATTCTCCTCGAGCAGGCACTTTTCCATCAAAAAACTTTTGCGTAAGTACCACAGCACGGTTGACAAAATTGCCATAGATCGCTACCAACTCCGAATTGGTTCTCGTTTGAAAATCCTTCCAAGTAAAATCATTATCCTTTGTCTCCGGCGCATTGGCGGTCAGCACATACCGAAGTAAATCCTGCTGCCCTGGAAACTCTTCCAAGTATTCATGGAGCCAGACGGCCCAATTACGGGAAGTAGAGATCTTGTCTCCTTCCAAATTTAGAAACTCATTTGCAGGCACATTGTCTGGGAGAATATACCCTCCGTGGGTTTTTAAGATTGCCGGAAAAATAATGCAGTGGAATACAATGTTATCCTTGCCAATAAAGTGAACCAGTTTGGTATCCTTGTCTTTCCAGTAAGGCTCCCAATCAATCCCCTTATCTTTTGCCCACTCCTTGGTGGCAGAGATATAGCCAATAGGAGCATCAAACCAAACATACAGCGCCTTCCCTTTGGCATTAGGAAGAGGTACGGGTATGCCCCAATCCAAATCTCGCGTCATGGATCTTGCTTGGAGTCCATCTCCCGCCTCTAGCCAAGAGCGGCATTGGCCCAAGACATTGTTTTTCCAATCGTCCCCATGCTCCTCTAAAACCCATTTTTTCAAGAAATCCTGGTAGCGAGCCAAATCCAAAAACCAGTGAGTAGTATTTTTCAAAATGGGAGTTCTACCGCTCAACTTGGACTTGGGATGGATCAAGTCGGTGGGACTCAAGGAAGTTCCACACTTTTCACATTGGTCTCCATAGGCGTGCTCGTTGCCGCATTTAGGACAAGTACCTTCGATGTAGCGATCTGCAAGAAACTGATCCGCCTCCTCATCGTAGTACTGGGCAGTGGACTGCTCTAAAAACTCACCTTTCTGGTACAAATTCGTAAAAAATTCCTGAGCCGTCTCGTGATGGATAGGCGCAGAAGTACGGGAGTAATGGTTGAAACTAATTCCAAATTGCTCAAAACTTCCCTTCATCATCTCATGGTAATGATCCACTACCTGTTTCGGCGTCTTTCCTTCTTTGGCTGCCTTGATCGTAATCGCTACTCCATGCTCATCAGAGCCACAGATGTAGGCGACATCCCTTCCTTGGGACCGTAAGTAACGCACATAAATATCAGAAGGAATATAACAGCCTGCCAGGTGACCAATGTGGAGTGGTCCATTTGCATAGGGCAATGCTGAAGTAACCGTATAGCGTTTAAATTTGGTATCGCTCATGTGAGTGTCGTATCGCGTCTAGAAAAAACAAGTGCTTTTCTAAATCTAAAGGACAAAGATAGAAAATTCAAGGGAAGGCTGTAACCGAAGAGCACTATAAAATCGGTTCAAAGGCAATTCCCCGTAGTTTCGGAATCCACTCAAAAAAATGAAGGTATAATTCACTTCAAAGCGCAAATTCTTGAGCCTTAACCCTTATTTTTACCTTAGAAATTCTAGCCTTCCATGACTCACTCTGAAGCCGCACAGCGTATCCAAGAACTTTCCCAGCAGCTCAATTACCACAACCAGTTGTACTACCAGGAAAGCCGTACAGAAATCACGGACTACGAATTTGATCAACTTTTGGAAGAGTTGATTGGTCTGGAAAAAGCATTCCCCGACCTGCTTCAATCCGATAGCCCCAGCCAGCGCGTGGGAGGTACCATCACAAAAGATTTTCAGACCGTTGCCCATGAATACCGCATGCTGTCCTTGGGCAATACCTACACCACCGAAGAGTTAGGCGCCTTTGACGAACGTGTGATCAAGGGTTTAGGCCATTCCAACTACGAATACTTTTGCGAATTGAAGTTTGACGGAGTCGCCATCTCCTTGGTCTACGAAGGAGGACAGTTGGTACGGGCCGTAACTCGCGGAGATGGTACCAAAGGGGATGATGTCACGGCCAATGTGAAAACCATCCGAAATATTCCTTTATCGCTTCCCTACCCCGATGTTCCCAGCAAATTCGAAGTTCGTGGTGAAATTTTTCTCCCTTTAAAGGAATTTGAAAAATTGAATACCGATCGCGAAGCCAATGGGGAAGCCTTGCTTGCCAACCCAAGAAATGCGGCTTCAGGGACCCTCAAAATGCAGGATAGTAGCGTAGTGGCCAAGCGTCGTCTCAATTGCTATTTCTACCAACTCCTGGGGGAAGACTTAGGTGTAGATCAACATGACCAAGCCATTGATTTATTGGAAAGTTGGGGCTTCAACGTATCGCCCACCTACCTAAAAGTAAAAACCATCGGGGAAGTATTCGGATACATCGCATCTTGGAAGGAAAAGCGATTTGAACTTCCCTTAGATACGGATGGGGTGGTGATCAAAATCAACGACTACCAGCAACGTGAGGAACTGGGTTTTACGGCAAAAAATCCCCGCTGGGCAATCGCCTACAAATACAAGGCAGAAAGTGCGGAAACAGAGTTGCTCTCCATCACCTACCAAGTAGGTCGAACGGGAGCCATCACCCCAGTGGCCAACCTTGCCCCCGTGCTGCTCGCAGGCACCACGGTTAAGCGGGCCTCCTTACACAATGCGAATGAAATCGAACGTCTCGATATCCACGAAGGAGATTTTGTCTGGGTGGAGAAAGGCGGGGAAATTATTCCAAAAATCACAGCCGTTAATCACGAAAAGCGAAGACCTGGCTCCCTAGCCATCCGCTACATCAGCCAATGTCCAGAATGCGGCAGTGCCTTGGAACGGAAAGAAGGGGAAGCCAAGCATTACTGCCCCAATGCGGCTGCCTGCCCTCCACAGATCCTGGGCCGAATCGAGCATTTTGTCAGCAAGCGAGCCATGGACATTGACTCCTTGGGAACAGAGCGAATTCGCGCGTTGATCGACCAAGGATTTATTCGAAACTATGCCGACATCTACAGCCTGGACACCAAGCAAAGCGAATTGCTCGGGCTAGAGATGAGTCAGGATCAATACGAACGGGAGGTCAATGGACTGCTCTACATTTCCTTAGATAAAGTCCTATTTGCCCTCACTGAAGGGATTTCTTTAAAGCAAATTCAAGACTTTCTACTTGAAAATACCCATCTCCCCCTTCGAGATCGGATCCGTGCTTTTCAAGCGCAACTAAAAGTGTGGAAGAAAAAAGTGCCTTCCAACGTAGGCATGGTGGACTTCTTACTCCAAAACTTGGCTACTCATGCCGACTTGATGAAGGTAGAAGATTACATTCCTGTGGCAGTGGTCTTGGAGATATTTTTAGGAAGACGTGTGGAATTTGAACAGATTTTGGAGGCAAGCAAACAGCACGGCACCATACACACCATTTTACTTGACCTCCAACTCACCTTACCGGACGAACTTCAGGAGCGCATCAAAAAACTAAAGGCCAACACCTTTCAAGAAGGGGTGATTACGAACATGATGGAAGGCATTTTCGCCTCCAAATCCCAGGACTTTGATAAAGTACTTTTTGCCCTAGGCATTCGAAATATCGGCGAAAATACGGCACAACTCCTGGCCAAGCATTTTGGGAATTTGGAAAAACTTCAAGCGGCGACTGGGGAAGAATTATTGGAAATCAATGGAGTGGGAGAAACCTTAGTGCAGAGTCTCCAAGAATTTTTCGCCCAACCCGAAAACCTTGAGATCATTGCCCAATTGAAGGCCCAGGGCTTGAATTTTGAAATGCAGGGAGGAGAAATTGTGGCGCTCGGCAATGCACTGGAGGGCAAAAGAATCCTAGCATCCGGAAGATTGAATCACTTCAAACGGGATGAGATTGTCACTTTCGTCCAGGCACATGGAGGACAGTACTTGAGTTCGGTTTCCAAAAACCTAGACTTCATCATCGAAGGAGAAGAGATGGGGCCAAGCAAAAAGGAAAAAGCCCAGAAGTTGGGCATTCCTTTACTTTCTGAAGAAGAGTTTTTGAAACTGGTACAATCCTAAATCCAGAAAAGAAGGCTAGAAGATGAGAACCTAAGGGTACTTTGTAAAAAACCTTAGACCCGGCTTACAAGCACCTTATCGATGCGCTGCCCATCTTTGTCCACCACCTCCAGTCGGAGTTTTTCGACAACTACTGCATCTCCCACATTTGGAATATAGCCACTTTGATGGAGGATTAACCCTGCTAATGTGGTGAAACTTTTGTTCTGGTAGGATATTTCAAAATCAAAATACTTTTCGAAATCAATCAGGGAATATTGCCCATCGATTAACCAAGAACCATCCTCCCGCTCGACGATTTGGTAGTCCGTTTGGTCCATTTCTGTGGACTCCCCCACTAACGCATCGACCACATCATCCATGGTTACCATCCCAACCGTGACTCCATACTCATCGATGACCAAACCGTAATGAAGGCGATGGGCCTTAAATGATTCCAAGGCTTGGTAGGCAAACATGCTCTCATTCAAAAAAAGTGGTTCCTTGGCAATTTTTTTCAAGTCGAAACCCTCCTTAAGGATAGGATCAAAGAGATCCTTCACCAGTACGATCCCGACGATTTGATCCAAATCACCCTCCTTGCAGAGCGGATAGGCAGAATGTTTTTCTTCACTGATTTTCTTTCTTACTACCTCCTCTTTATCGTTGGCATTGAAAAAGATCAACTCATTTCGGTGGGTAAGCAAGGTATTGATCCGACGATCTCCCAACTCAAACACGCGCTCCACAATATCCTGTTCGATATCCATGATCTCTCCTCCCTCTGCACTCTCTTTGATCAATGCCTTCAATTCCTCTTCGGAAATTTTGCTATCAGAAGTTCGTTTGATTTGAAAAACCCAGAGTAAAAAATCATTTGATACCGTCAATAGCCAAACAAAGGGACTTGTCAACTTGGATAGCCAAAGCATGGGTTTGGCCACACGCAGCGCAATCTGCTCCGGAAAGGTCATGCCCAATCTTTTGGGAAACAACTCTCCCAAGACGATGGATAGATAAGTAATCACCACTACGACTAAACCCACAGCGAGTGTATTCGCATAAGGCTGTAAAAATGGAACTAGTTGCAAAAGGGATTCCAAGTCATCTGTGATATTTTTACCCCCATAGACCCCCAATAAAACACCAATAAGCGTGATGCCTATTTGGACGGTGGATATGAATTTGGTAGGGTTCTCCGACAGCGCCAAGGCCTCTTTTGC
>JBANGF010000074.1:0-2536 GCA_037975655.1 Bacteroidota bacterium
AATGATAGCGGAGAGCTTGGACATAATCTGATGGACCATACCTATAGAGTAGGTGCCACAGGAAAAGTAGATGGTTTTGAGGATGAATATTACAAAGGGAGAAGACCCAATGGAATTTACATCCCGAGATATGTGAACATCGATGAGAAATCCAAAACGGATAAATTTCTTCGTGGTTTTGGATACCAAGGGGCTGGATTCCGTGGTGGAAATCCCGCTAATATTGAATCATTTGGCGCGGATTACAAGGATAGCATCTTAAAACCAGGGCCCTGGGAATTTTTTATCACTGGTTTTGCGGAATGTCTACCTTACCATGATAATCAGGTGTATTTAAACAAGGAGGTCTTAGACAAATGGGGACAACCTACCTTGTCCATAGATGCAGAGTTTAAAGCAAACGAAAAGGCAATAAACAAGCAAATACAAGAAGATGCTGTGGAAATGTTGGAAAAATCAGGCCTAAAAGAGGTCATGGGTTTTGATAACAACCACCCTCCTGGATATGGAGTACATGAAATGGGTACAGCCAGAATGGGAAGAGATCCAAAGACCTCGGTTTTAAATGGTTTTAACCAGATACACAGTGTCAAAAACGTATTTGTTACGGATGGTGCGTGCATGACGTCTTCCTCTTGTGTCAATCCTTCGTTGACCTATATGGCAATAACAGCCAGAGCCGCTGATTATGCAGTTTCTGAATTAAAAAAGAATAATCTTTAATCGTTATGGATAGAAGAAGCGCCCTCAAAAAAGCAGGTGTCCTGGCAGGTTCGGCAGTTGCCCTACCCTCATTGTTCTCTTTATTGCAATCCTGCAAAAGCGAGAACCGATTGGATTGGCAACCGCTATTTTTTACGGAAACTGAGGCCAAAACAATTTCGGTCCTAGTAGACACAATATTGCCTCGTACAGATACGCCAGGTGCTTTGGACGTAAAGTCGGATATGTTTATTGATAAGGTCATCGCCAAGACCTATGACGAAGAAGCGCAAAAGAAAATGCGGTCAGAAATAGCTGCCTTCAATTCGGACTGCGAAAAGAACTTTGGCGGTACCTTCATTGAGTTGAATGCTTCGGATCGGGAAAAGGTTTTGCAAGCTGCAGAAAAGAGCTCCGGTAAATTCAGCCCAGGAGTTTGGGGCACCGCAGTAGGGAAACAAGAGCCTATTGGATTTTACAGGTCCATCAAGTCCATGGCAATCTGGGCCTATTTCAGTTCGGAGGAAATAGGGAAGAACGTACTGGCCTATGATCCTGTCCCAGGAACCTTTGAGCCATGTATACCAGTCTCCGAGGTGGGCAATCGTTGGAGTTTATAATATTTTTCCATCTCCATGGCAACTGAAAGAACCGACTATTTAAGCGGATACAGTTACTTTCCTTGGAAGTAGAAGGTCCTTGAACCAGTTGGTTTGGACTAGCGATCACTTAAAAGTGTCCCCCATAGTGTCCCCCAAAATGAAAATCCCCCTAATATGTAACTTAGAAGGGGTTTCGAGAAGTGGGAACAGGAGGCAAACCCGTGTCCGCCGCGGCGGATAGGAGCCCATCTAATTCCTATTTAGTTAAAAACAAAAAAGGATGCCGAAGCATCCCTTTCCAATGTAGCGGGAACAGGACTCGAACCTGTGACCTTCGGGTTATGAGCCCGACGAGCTACCAACTGCTCCATCCCGCGATATAGTGAGGCAAAGGTAAGGACAAACTCTCAAAAATCAAGTACCTTTGCAAAAAAATCAGAAATGATCCCTTTATCCCACAAGGCAGGATTTGTCAATATCATCGGAAAACCCAATGTAGGCAAATCTACGCTGATGAATATTTTGGTGGGAGAACGCCTTTCAATCGTTTCTTCCAAAGCACAGACTACCCGGCATCGGATCCTAGGATTAATCAATACTGAGGAATACCAAATCGTATTCTCAGATACCCCTGGAATGCTCAAGCCCAAGTACGAACTCCATAAAAGCATGATGGGTTTTGTACACCTGACTTTAGAAGATGCGGATGTGATTGTATTTGTCACCGACCTTTTTGAATCGGATGAGGAAATCGAGGAGGTCATTCAAAAAATAAATGCATCAGGAGTACCAGTACTCCTAGTGATTAATAAAATAGACCTGGCCAAGGAGGGACAGCTCGACGAAGTGACCCAGTATTGGACCTCCCGTATTCAAGCCACTACTGTAATTCCCATCTCTGCATTAGAGCAGTTTAATACCGAACGCATCCTTCAAGAAATCGTAGAACGCCTCCCGGTACACCCCCCTTTTTACGACAAGGAGGAACTTACAGACCGCCCAGAACGTTTCTTTGCTTCTGAGATCATACGAGAAAAAATCTTTACCAATTACAAAAAGGAGATCCCCTACAGCACGGAAGTAGGCATTGAAGATTTTCACGAGGAAGAAAACTTGATCCGCATTAGAGCCACCATCTTCGTGGAAAGAGACAGCCAAAAAGGCATCGTCATCGGCGACAAAGGAAAAATGCTCAAGAAAGTAGGCACAGAAGCACGCGCAGACCTGGAAAA
>JBANGF010000146.1:0-6077 GCA_037975655.1 Bacteroidota bacterium
ACTACTACCGCTATTCCACCTGGAAAGGAAAGCGCCTGTACCTCGAAGACATCGTGGTCACGGAATCGGAGCGAGGAAATGGGGCGGGAAAACTCCTTTTTGATCGGATGATGGCCAAGTCCCTAGAAGAAGACTGCAGCGGCATGATGTGGCAAGTGCTCGATTGGAATGCTCCAGCCATCAATTTTTACAAAAAATACGACGCACTACTGGAAGCAGGATGGCTCAATGCCCACCTCCAAGATTACGAAATCAAGAAATTACTCAACCAATAAACGCCCCCTTTCCCTCCCTGCCTCCCTTCACAAAAAAATTAAGACTACCTTTGTGCCATGAAAACAAAACCCTTTAGCGTAGTCTACGAAGACAATCACCTCCTTGTGGTCAATAAGGCGGCTGGAATCTTGGTGCAGGGAGATAAGACCAAGGACAAAACCCTGACCGACTACTGCAGAGACTATATCGCCAAAAAATACGATAAACCAGGGGCTGTTTTCTTGCATCCCATCCACCGCTTGGATCGTCCAGTAAGTGGTTTGGTTGCTTTTGCACGTACTTCCAAAGGATTGGAACGCATGATGGAACTCTTCCGCAAGCGGGACATTCACAAGGTATACTGGGCTCTAGTCAAACGAAGACCGAAGGAGGAACAAGGCAAGTTGACCCACTGGCTGACCAAAGACGAAGTCAAAAATTTCGTAACTGCGCACGACGAGGAAGTGCCTGGCTCTCAAAAAGCAGAGCTCAACTACAAGGTACTTGGCCATATGAACGACCACTACCTGTTGGAGGTTCGCCCCATTTCCGGTAGACCGCATCAAATTCGCGTGCAACTCGCATCCATGGGCTGTCCTATCCGAGGAGATGTCAAGTACGGATTTGCAAAACCCAATCCCGATGCGAGCATCAACCTCCATGCCTTCCACTTGGTATTTGTACACCCCATCAAAAAAGAAAAAATCTTCCTTCGTGCAGCATTACCCGAAACAGAATTCTGGGAACAATTCCTCGAATTTGAAACTGTCAAAGCCAAGGATCAGCACCTGGACAATACGTTTTCGGGATAGGAAAGGAAAGTACGAAATACGGTATTTAAAGAAATGTCGAAGCTGGACGCCGAATTCGGGAAAACTTGTTTCTAGTGTTATTAGGCATCTAAGTCTTTTGCTCTTGTTTCTTGGCTCTTGCTTCTCAAATTAGACTCGCTTTCAACTGTGTTTCTAACAAACTACAACCACCATGAAAAACCTCATTTTTCTACTCAGTTCTCTGCTAATTCTTGGAGCATGTACTGCCCAAAACTCTCCCAAAACGATCTACATCGTTCGCCATGCGGAGAAGCAACTGGAAGGTAAAGACCCAGAACTTGCCTATGTGGGCGAAGTTCGTGCAAAAAAACTAGCCCAAATCCTAGAAAAGGAGTCCATCAAGCGGGTATTGTCCACGGATTACATCCGAACACGAAATACCGCACAACCCACTGCAGCCGCAGCAGGACTGACTGTAGAAACCTACGATCCAAAGAATCAGGAGGCCTTGGTCGCTGACCTACGTGCCAGTGAAGGCAATGTCCTGGTAGTCGGTCACAGCAATACCGTCAGCCAGCTGGCCAATGCTTTTATCGATAAAGGAGAGAAATTTGCTGACCTGACCGATCTAGAGTACGACTACATCTACGTGGTGACTTTGGATAAAAAGGGTGCTAAAGTGGAACGGAAAACCTACAAGGATTTCTAAGGCAAGCTAATCTTAGGTTGATGCTACATATAAGCAAGGCCAAGTCCTTGCTTTTTTTGTGATCGCTTTCCTTCTTCTTCTTTTTTTCCCCTTTCCTGAGTACATTTCGTCAAGGGGTCCATCGCATGAATCGAGAAAAAAATCTACAGCAGGTTCAAGACAAATCTAAGGTCTGGGACATCGCCGTCATCGGAGGTGGAGCCTCAGGCCTAGGCGTAGCGCTGGATGCTGCATCTCGAGGCCTTTCTGTACTACTTGTTGAAAAAGCCGATTTTGCGAAAGGCACTTCCAGTAGAAGTACCAAATTGGTGCATGGCGGGGTGCGCTACCTTGCACAAGGGCAACTCTCCCTCGTGTTTGAAGCACTCAAAGAGCGTGGGCTTCTTCTCAAAAATGCCCCTCACCTCACCTACAATCAGTCCTTTTTGATCCCGATCTATACCTGGTGGGACCGAATCCAATACAGCATTGGGCTGAAAATCTACGATTGGATGGCCGGTAAACTTGGGCTAGGCCCCTCCAACTTTATCTCCAAAGAGGAAACCCTTCTACGGATTCCTACCCTACGACCTGCCCGACTCCAAGGCGCAGTAGTCTACCAAGACGGTCAATTTGACGATGCCCGTCTTGCAATTCATCTCGCACAAACAGCCGATGAGCTCGGAGCCTGCCTACTCAATTACGCCAAAGTCACTGTACTCAGCAAAGACCCAAAGGGCAAACTCACTGGATTGACCTTTCGAGACGAAATCCAAAAAGAAACCCATCGCATCCAAGCCAAAATGATCGTCAATGCCACGGGCGTCTTTGCAGACAAAATCCTGCAACTTGACAACCCCAGTGCAGCCAAAACGATTCAACCTAGTCAAGGAATTCACCTGATTCTGGACCTAAGTTTTTTAGGTGGTACGGATGCGCTGATGATCCCCAAAACCAAAGATGGGCGCGTGCTTTTTGGAGTTCCTTGGCACCACAAACTCCTGCTTGGCACGACCGATACGATTCGAGAGAAGGCCAAACTTGAACCCGAAGCCTTGCAACAAGAAATTGATTTTGTGCTGGAAACTGCTGGCGGATACCTGACCAAAAAACCAAGCCGAGAAGATGTGATTGCTGTGTTTGCCGGACTCAGACCCCTTGCTCGACCCAAGGTAGGAAGTACCAAAACCAAAGAAATCTCCCGCTCCCACAAAATCATTCTTTCTAAAAGCGGGCTGGTGTCCCTCACTGGAGGCAAGTGGACCACCTACCGAAAAATGGGGGAAGATACGGTCGCTTATTTTACTCGGATTAGCGGACAAGCTCTCCCAAAAAGCAAGACCTCCTCTCAAAAAATTCATGGATGGACAGCAAGTATCCCTGCAGGACACTGGGGCATTTATGGTTCGGATGCCGAAACAATAAAAGCCCTAGCAAGCCAGAATCCCAAGTGGCAGGAACGCATCCATCCCCAGTTCCCAAATATTCTAGCAGAGGTGGTCTGGGCCTGCGAGCAGGAAATGGCGATGATGGTGGAAGATGTACTTTCTCGGAGAATCCGAATGCTCATCCTGGATCCAGAAGCCGCATTGGCCTCCGCAGAAAAAGTAGCGAGACTCATGGCTGAGGTGCTCCACAAAGAGGAGGACTGGATTACAACTGAATTAACTAATTTTAGAAAGATCGCTGCAAAGTATTTGATTTCGAAACACTAAATTCAAGCCAACATTACCAACCCAATCGCCCAAAATGCCTGTTGATAAACCCTATATTTTGGCCTTAGACCAAGGTACTACGAGTTCCAGAGCCCTTATTTTTAACCAAAAAGGAGAGATTGTCTCCGTGGCTCAGAAGGAATTTACCCAATACTTCCCCCAGCAAGGATGGGTGGAGCACGACCCAGAAGAAATCTGGTCCAGCCAGTCCACCGTGCTGGTAGAGGCGCTACTCCAAAAATCCATTCGCCCAGACCAGATAGCTGCCATAGGTATCACCAATCAACGCGAGACCACCATCGTCTGGGATCGGAAGACGGGAAAAGCCCTCTACAATGCCATAGTCTGGCAGGACCGCCGCACCGCAGCCTACTGCGATGCACTCAAGGAAAAAGGAGTGGGTCCGCTCATTGCGGATAAGACGGGATTGGTCATCGACGCCTATTTCTCTGCCACCAAAATTCGTTGGATTCTCGATCAGGTACCAGGGGCTCAGCAGCGCGCAGAAGCGGGAGAATTGGCATTTGGAACAGTGGACAGCTGGTTGATCTGGAAGTTGACTGCTGGAAAAAGCCACCTAACCGACATCACGAATGCCAGCCGCACGCTGATTTTCAATATTCATACCCAACAATGGGATCAGGAGCTGCTGGCCTTGTTCAACATTCCTGCTGCAATGCTCCCAGAGGTTAAAAGCTGCAGTGAGGTATTCACCGAGACGGCAGGAGATGTGCTGAACACCAAAATCCCCATTGCCGGCGTAGCCGGTGATCAGCAGGCAGCCCTTTTTGGACAACTCTGCACCCAGCCAGGCATGGCCAAAACCACCTACGGCACAGGTTGCTTCCTGGTCATGAATACCGGCAAACTAGCCGTCCGATCCCAAAATCAATTGCTCACCACCGTGGCTTGGAAGATTGGGAATGAAATCAACTACGCCTTGGAAGGATCGGTATTTATCGGCGGAGCCGCCATCCAATGGCTTCGAGATGGGTTGAAGTTGTTTGCCGATGCCAAGGAAACTGAAAAACTAGCCACCAGCGTCCCTGGTAACGATGGAGTTTATTTCGTTCCTGCGCTCGCTGGATTGGGAGCACCGCACTGGGATCAGCAGGCGCGAGGAGCCTTTTTTGGAATTACCCGAGGCACTACTACGGCACATTTCACCCGAGCCGCCCTGGAGGCCGTCGCTTACCAGGTCTTCGATGTGCTGAAGGCCATGGAAAAGGACTCGGGCAAACCCACGCAAGAGCTCCGAGTAGATGGAGGGGCCACCGCCAATAATTTTCTGATGCAGTTTCAAAGTGACCTGTTGAATTGTGAAATCAAGCGGCCAAAGATCATTGAGACCACGGCACTGGGCGCCGCATTTTTGGCTGGATTGGCAGTAGGCTTCTGGAAAAATCAGGAGGAACTCCAAAAATTATGGCAGCCAGACAAGACCTTTTCTCCAGCAATGGAAGATGGCAAACGAGAAAAATTAGTACATTTTTGGCATAAAGCAGTCGAACGAACTAAAAACTGGGAAGAATGAATCCACTAGTAGCAGAATTTATCGGCACCGCAGTGGTGCTTCTTTTAGGAACAGGCGTAGTTGCCAACGTGATATTACCCGGCACCAAAGGGAATGGGGGCGGACTCATCGCCATCACCACCGCATGGGCTTTTGCCGTGTTTTGTGGAGTAGTCATCGCAGGGCCTTCAAGTGGGGCACACCTTAACCCAGCAGTGACCATTGGATTGGCTGCTGTGGGCAAATTTGACTGGGCCTTGGCTCCAGGGTACATCTTGGCGCAATTTGGCGGGGCGATGCTCGGCTCGGGAGTGGCTTGGTTTATGTATAGACACCACTTTGAACTTACGGAAGATCCAGGACTGAAACGCGCTCCTTTCTGTACGGATCCAACTGTCAGAAATCCACTTACAAATGTGTTTTCGGAAGCCATGGGTACTTTTGTATTGGTTTATGTGATTTTCTACATCTCGGGAGCTCAGCTTGAAGGTGACCCCAAAACCCCCATTGGATTAGGTTCCATCGGAGCAATCCCAGTTACCTTTTTGGTGTGGGGAATCGGCTTGGCTTTAGGAGGTACCACCGGCTATGCCATCAACCCTGCCCGTGACCTGGGTCCTAGAATCATGCATCAACTTTTGCCTATCAAAGGCAAGGGAGACTCCGATTGGGGTTATGCATGGGTTCCTGTAGTGGGTCCTATCCTTGGCGCACTTTTGGCTGCAGGATTGTTTCTTGCTGTAGGAAGTTAAGCCCTCACCCGCTCTCCGATCCAAAAAATTCCCATACTCGAGAAATTAGAAATGCCTTCAGGAACTTCCAGTTGGGTTAGGTAGCACACGGGAAAAAGCAAGGATCCCTCGGCATTGGACACCTCAACTGGCTGATTTTCTCTTGCCAAAAGGCGGATTTCAGCAGGAGCAAACCACTTGGAAAACTTTCCCCCTTTGACCGGATAGTATTTCCAATCCCCATCTACAAGCGTTAAATCCAGGTGAAGGATTTTTTCCTCCAACTCCTGGTGTTTTTGATGATCAAAACCCACCAGATGCACTCCTTTGTGCTGGGATGCTAGCAGGTAATGGATGCCTTCCTCCAAAGCAGTTAAAGACGAAACTGTCAAAAACCGTAGC
>JBANGF010000191.1:0-5394 GCA_037975655.1 Bacteroidota bacterium
AAGTTTCTCCATAATGTGCTAGGCAAACTGGAACGAATGCAGGGAGAAGTTGATTTTTCTGAAGAAATCCAAGACGTAAAATCCAGACTTCAGCGCTAAGTTTTCTGGGTACAACCTATAGTTTCCATGTCCGCAAATCGACTGCTCCATTCTCAGAGTCCTTACCTCCTGCAACACGCGCACAACCCCGTGGATTGGTACCCCTGGGGCCCAGAGGCTTTGAACCGAGCCACATCAGAAAACAAACCCATCCTAGTGTCAATCGGCTACTCAGCCTGCCATTGGTGCCATGTGATGGAAAAAGAAAGTTTTGAAGATGCAGCGACAGCATCCATCATGAATGCCCATTTTGTCTGCATCAAAATCGACCGCGAGGAACGTCCTGACCTAGACAATATCTACATGGATGCCGTGCAGGCCATGGGTCTCCAAGGGGGCTGGCCCTTAAATGTCTTCTTGATGCCCAACCAGAAACCCTTTTACGGAGGTACCTACTTCCCCAATTCCAAATGGAAGGAGTTGCTCCGTAGCATAGCGGATGCCTTTGCTCTGCACGCCGACCAATTGGCAGAAAGCGCCGAAGGCTTTGGAAGAAGTTTAAATCGCAAGGAAACAGACAAATACGGCATTCAAGCCGGGGAGGGGGAATTGGA
Source organism: Bacteroidota bacterium (assembly GCA_037975655.1). GTDB lineage: Bacteria > Bacteroidota > Bacteroidia > Cytophagales > Cyclobacteriaceae > Algoriphagus. Next base: position 654 of record JBANGF010000191.1, read on the forward strand.
TCCAGACGAATTGGTGGAGGTGATCACCAAACTAGCAGCCCAGTTTGATCCAGAATGGGGAGGAATGAACCGCGTACCCAAATTCCCCATGCCCGCCATTTGGCATTTTGTGTTGGACTACGCGCTGCTGAGTTCCCGCGAAGACCTTCGTCAAGCAGTATTTTTTACCCTCCAAAAAGTGGGGATGGGAGGGATCTACGATCACCTGCGCGGAGGCTTTGCCCGCTACTCCGTGGATGGGGAATGGTTTGCTCCCCACTTTGAAAAGATGGGCTACGACAATGGGCAGTTGCTCGAACTCTTTGCCAAAGCCTACCAGGTCAGTAAAGATCCCTTTTACCTGGAAAAAGTACGGGAAACCAAGGATTGGCTGGCAACAGAGATGATACAAGAGGAGGGAGGATTTCATGCTGCCCAAGATGCAGATAGCGAAGGAGTTGAAGGAAAATTTTACACCTGGACTTATGCCGAATTGGAAACGCAACTGGGTCCGGATTTGGGTTGGTTTTCTGACCTGTATTCTTTGACGCCAGCAGGCAACTGGGAGGAGGGAGTCAATATCCTCTTTCAAGTGGAATCCTACGAAACGGTGGCAAAGCGACAGGGTATTCCGTTACCTACTTTCCTGGAGAAGCTAGCCGCTCAAAAGGCAAAGTTGCTCAACACTCGCAATCTCCGCGTCTACCCAGGCAAGGACGACAAGGTGCTGGCCGGCTGGAATGGCCTAATCGACGCAGGCTTGGTTCAAGGCTACCTGGCGACAGGAGACCAAGAATTTTTAGATATGGCCCTGCGCAATTTAGATTTTGTGCAAGTCCAGCTCTTTCGAGAAGGAACATTGTACCGCAGTTACAAGAATGGACAGGCCTACACTCCTGCCTTCCTGGAGGACTATGCAGCCTTGATCAAGGCCTCCTTGATGGCCTATTCTGCAAGTGGATTGTCTCGACACCTAGCCTTTGCCCAAACGCTTGCAGAGGTGGTTTTGGCACGTTTTTACGATCCCGAGGACGGCTATTTTTATTTCAGTGATCCCAGTGCGGAAAAATTGATTGCCAACAAAAAAGAACTCTTTGACAATGTCATCCCTGCCTCCAACTCAATCCTGGCACGCAGCTTTCATCAACTTTCGCTCCTGACTTATGAGGATAATTATGGGAAAATCGCGGCGCGCATGCTGGGAGGGATGAAGGGACTGATCTTGAAGGAACCTGGGTTTTTATGCAATTGGGCCAACTTCTACTTGGAGAGCCTCGTGCCCACTGCAGAGATTGCCATTGTGGGCAAGGGGGCAAAGGAAAAAGCACTGGCGCTGCAAGCCAACTACTTGCCGAATGCGGTGGTGGCCTGGTCGGAATCTCCGACAGCTAGCGTCCCTCTTCTGGAAGGAAAGCTGGGGGATGCCGAAGGAAATGCCTTAATTTACGTATGTGTAAATCGCAGTTGCCGCAGACCTGTGGCCACTTTGGAGGAAGCACGCAAATGGGTACCTCAGTTGAACTAATAGAGTGGATACGCTATTTCCGGAACATACTTTTTCATCAACCGTGGACGATTCTCAATTCGTCGATGTCATCTTGCCGGTGCCTATTCCGCGAATGTTCACCTACAAGGTACCGAAGTCTCTTCAGTCCCTGCTTCAGATTGGCTGCCGGGTGCTCGTTCAGTTTGGGAAGAAAAAGGTCCTGACCGGCATCATCGGCCGTGTCCATCAAATCCCTCCCCAAGCCTACGAGGCCAAGCCGGTCCTGGATGTATTGGAAGAGCAGCCCTCGGTCAATCCCTTACAAATTCGCTTTTGGGTATGGATGGCTTCCTACTACTGTTGCCACATTGGTGAGGTGATGGGTGCTGCCCTTCCTTCGGGCTTGAGGCTATCTTCCGAAAGCAAAATCCAACTCCATCCTGAATTTGATCTAGAGAATTCGCCCTACCCCTTGGATGTACGGGAGGAGAAAATATTGGAAGCCCTGGAGACTAAAGAGGAGCTCAGTTACGAGGATTGCGAGCAGCTCCTGGGCGTGAAGGCCATCCATCCCATCCTCAAGAGTTTGGTAGCCAAAGAGGCGATCTTGATTTTTGAAAAGGTTCAAGAAAAATACAGCCCCAAACTGGAAACGCGGTTGCGACTTCATGCTGATTACTTAATCAATTCGGCTTTGGAGGCTCTTTTTGGAGAATTGCAATCCAAGCCCAAGCAGGAAGCCATTTTGCTCAAATTTCTGCGAGACTTACCCGTGCATCAGCGCCCCGAGTTAAATGCCAAAGGGCTGCCTAAATCCAGTTTATTGGAAGAAGGGGATTCCGAAAGTTCCTTAAAAACCTTGATCAAAAACGGGGTGCTGGAATCCTACACCCAGCTGGTGGACCGAATCCCAGAGGAGGCCGCCGAGCGAGAGGCATCCGCCCTTTCTGAAGTCCAGCAGCTGGCCATGGATCAGATCAAGGGACATTTTGAAAGCAAGCAGACCCTATTGCTTCAGGGCGTTACCGGTTCTGGTAAAACGGAGATCTACATCAAATTAATTCAGGAGGCGCTAGGTAGTGGCTCTCAAGTGCTGCTATTACTTCCAGAAATTGCGCTCACCACGCAGCTGGTAGGAAGGTTGAAGCAGGTATTCGGATCCAGCATGGGCGTATACCATTCCAAATACTCGGATAACGAGCGCGTGGAAGTATGGAATGGGGTATTGAATGGGCGTTTTTCCTTTGTGGTTGGCGTGCGCTCCTCTCTGTTTTTACCTTTCGATAGTTTGGGATTAGTGATTGTGGATGAGGAGCACGAACCCAGCTACAAGCAGTTTGATCCAGCTCCTCGCTACCATGCCCGTGATGCTGCGATCATGCTGGCCTACGTCCACCAAGCGCGTACGCTATTAGGCTCTGCAACTCCTTCCTTTGAATCTTATTTCAATGCAAGCCAGGGTAAGTATGGATTGGTGCAGCTTTCCGAGCGCTTTGGCAAGGCCACCTTGCCCGAATACCACTTGGCGGATCTGGGTGCAGACCGGAAGAAAAACTTACTCAAACTAGATACCACGCGGGTGCTACGGGAGCAAATCCAACGGGCACTCGAAAATCAAGAGCAGGTACTCATATTTCAAAATCGGCGTGGCTATGCTCCCGTCATGCAATGCGAAGATTGCGGTTGGACGGGACAATGCGTGCAATGCGACGTGAGTTTGACCTACCATCAATTTGCATCCGAACTCCGCTGCCACTACTGTGGGTACAAGGAAAAAAATCCATCCAGCTGTCCTGCTTGTGGCAGCACGCAACTCAATACACAGGGCATGGGAACAGAGCAAATCGAAGAATCATTGGCCTTGCTTTTTCCCGAAGCACGGATGGGTAGAATGGATTTGGACACCACCCGATCCAAGTATGGGTACCAACGCGTGTTGGATGAGTTTGCCGCAGGCCAAATCGACATCCTCGTAGGCACCCAAATGATTACCAAAGGCTTGGATTTTGGCCGAGTAACGGTGGTGGGCATTTGGGATGGGGACCGAATTTTGAATTTCCCGGATTTCCGATCGGGAGAGCGGGCCTTCCAACAGATTACCCAAGTGGCTGGCAGGGCAGGTCGGAGAGCAGCCCAAGGCCATGTGGTCATCCAAACGCGCAATCCTGATATGGAGTTGTACCAAAGCGTGATCAAGGGAGATTATGCGGATTTCTACGAGCAGGAGTTGAAGGACCGAAAGACCTTCTACTATCCTCCTTTTGTGAAGTTGGTGAAGATTACCACGCGGCATGCCGTCTATGGGACAGCAGAGAAAGCAGCGCATGCCTTGCATCGGGAAATAGCCAATCTACCCCTCAAAAAAATAGTGCTGGGCCCAGAAAAGGGGAGTATTGCCCGGATCAAAAACTTGTACCAGTTGGAGTCCTTGATCAAACTGGATCGGCAAGGAGATGCCCAGACCGTATTCAAGGACCGACTCGCCAAAATTCTGGAAGACTTGCAGGCCATTCCAGAATTTCGATCGGTCCGTTGGATCGTGGATGTAGATCCGAATTAATTTTTTTCTAGGGGTGTAGCGTTTTGGATGGAACTTCCGTTTCACAACTAGCAAACCCTAAATCCCGTACATCAGAAAGCGTGTGAACCTTAGCCTATCCTATTGAACCTGACAGATCTTGAACTAATCGATGGGTGCAAACGTCGATCAAAGATGCACGAAGAGTATTTTTTCAAAAAATACTACGGGTTTGTCATGGGCATTGGAAGGACTTATGTGAAAAGTGAAGACTTGGCTCAGGAGATTACTCAAGACACGTTTCTTAAGTTTTTTGATACCGTTGGCAAACTCAATTCGGAATTGGTTTTGAAGCCTTGGTTGCGCAGGATTGCAGTGAATACGGCAATTGACTACTACCGAAAAAATCGAAAATTCCGTTTTCATGAGGAGGTGGATGGATACAGTCTTTTGCAAGTCAACGAGGATGCAGTTGGTCAACTGAGTTACGAAGAAATCTTGAAGTTACTTCACCAGCTTCCGGAAGACCAACATTTGATATTTACATTGTACGAAGTAGAGGGCTATAGCCACAAAGAAATAGCCGAAAAATTAGCAATTACTGAAAGTTCCTCACGCGTGTACCTGACTCGAGCTAAGCACAAGCTGCGCCAACTGTTACACCTTTACCATACCGTCTATGCAGGAAGATAAGTGGAGTACCCGACTGGGGGAGCTGCTGCGCAAAAAGCAGGAGGAGGCCCCGCTACCTTACGCTC
>JBANGF010000234.1:0-5826 GCA_037975655.1 Bacteroidota bacterium
CGTAGCCAATGCAGCCGTAACAGGTACACGGGAACGTGTCGAATTTGCCATCAAGATGCCTGGTCAAGCAGATGAGATTTTCTTACCCATTGATTCAAAGTTTCCACAAGAAGCCTATTTGCGATTGGTTGATGCACTGGAAATTGCAGATAAAGCCTTGGCAGATCAATACCGATTGGAGTTGATAAAGGCTGTGAAAAAATCTGCTGCAGATATTTTCAATAAATACATTCACCCTCCTCAGACGACCGACTTTGCCATCCTTTTTCTCCCCATGGAAAGTCTTTATGCGGAGGTGCTGCGCGAACCAGGCCTTGCACAATTCCTACAGCAGGAGTACAAAGTCATCGTGACAGGACCGGCCACGCTCTCCGCCATTCTCAATTCCTTGCAAATGGGTTTTCGTACCCTCGCCATCCAAAAGCGGAGCTCGGAGGTTTGGCAGGTGTTGGGAGCAATCAAAACTGAATTTGGCAAGTTTGGAGTCTTGTTGGAGCGAACCCAAAAGAAACTGAACGAGGCAAATTTAGAATTGGATAAGTTGGTAGGGGTACGAACCCGTATCATCCAGCGTAAGCTCAAGGAAGTACAAGAGCTACCCGAAGGGGAGAGTACGCGCTATTTGGAGGAGTAAGTGATTGTTCACTTTCCTAACTTTTTTAGGCATCCAGATCCATTTGGGCCAATATCTTCGCAATCTTATCCTCCACTGACTCGGAAGAAAGACTCGTTCGACTCAATCGATCTACCAAGATTGGAAAGGAGAAAGGAGTAAGCTGACTTGGATAGCGCACCTGAATGGATTGCCTATTTATTTTTCGAACCGCTTCAATGACCAATTCTTGTTCCATTTGTTGGTTTAAGACTTCGGAACGTGCTTGCTTCAGTAGGAGATTGTCTGGTTCATAGTCCTCAAATACTTGAAACAACAAGCCTGAATTGGCTTGGATGTGTTTAAAACTGGTGGGCTTACCGGGATAGCCTTGAAAAACGAGTCCTGCGATACTGGCGATTTCTCGAAACTTACGTTTAGCCAGTTCACTTTCATTTATACAATGTAAGATATCCTCTTCCAGTTGATCCAGGCTAAATAGGTCCTCCTCCATGAGTTCCTCAATGTCTAGTTGCACATCTGAATACAATTCAAAGCCATAATCATTCATCGCCATGCTAAAGGATACAGGGAATCGCTGTGCGATGCGGTAGGCCAGCAAGGCGCTGAGGAGTTCGTGCACCATTCTGCCTTCAAAGGGATAGAAAAAGAGGTGAAATCCTTCTCGGGTTTGCAAGGATTCTATCAAAAACGTTTGGGCATCGGGAACCAAGGAAAGCTGCTGTTGCAGGTCCAAAATGGGTAAAACCTGCTTAACTTCTTCAGAACGCACAATTCCTTGGTTGTAGGCTTTGAAGATTTCCTGGATTTGCTGGGAAAGTTTGGAAGAAAGAGACATGCGGGCACCCATCCAACTGACCACTTGATTGGCTTTCTTCGTAGTCACCTGGACTACGGCATCCAAGCCTTTCACAAAGAGGAGTTCCAGATTTCTACCCGCAAAATAGAATCGATCACCCACCTTTAATTTGGCAATGAAGTATTCTTCTACCGTCCCCAAGTAGGCTCCATTTTTAAATTTCACCTTCATGGATACATCGCTGACGATGGTGCCCATACTCAGTCGATGCTTCATCGCTATTTTCTTGTTTTTTACCCGATACATCCCGTCTTTCTCGACGACCACTTTCAAAAAGTCATCGTAGCTCCCCAGGGAACTCCCTCCTTTGGTAATGAATTCTAGGATCCACTGGTATTCTTCGGGGCTAAGTGCTGCGTATGAATCGGTTTTTTTGATGATTTCATAGAGCGAATCGGGCTCAAACCCTTCACCCACTGCGAGGGTCACGAGGAACTGAATCAACACATCGTAGGGGAGTGCAGGGGGAAATTGGGATTCCAAGTCATCTTGTTCGATGGCATGACGTAAGGCAGCCGCTTCAATCAATTCCAGGGCATTGGTAGGTACAAAGAATACGAGGGACGGCAGCCCCGGCTGGTGCCCTGCTCTGCCTGCACGCTGCACAAATCGAGATACCCCCTTGGGACTTCCAATTTGGATGACCCGATCCACGGGCCGGAAATCTACTCCGAGATCCAAACTGGAGGTACAAACCACCACTTTGAGAATACCTTCGTGCAAGGCGTTTTCTACCCAAGCGCGGATCTGGCTGTCCAAGGATCCATGGTGCATAGCCATCCACCCTGCCCAATCGGGTCTGATTTCTAGAATTTTTTGGTACCACATTTCCGTTTGGGAGCGGGTGTTGGTAAAAACCAATACGGATTTCCCTTCCTCGATGGTTTGGATGACTTGGTCGATCATCCGAATTCCCAGATGCCCTGACCAGGGGTATTTTTCTATTTCTTCCGGAAATAGGGAGGTGATTCGTATTTCTTTTTGAACCTTGGCTTTGATGATATGGAGCGGTAGCTCATTTCCCAATAAGGTCTTTGCGGCTTGTTCCAAATTGCCTAAGGTAGCGGATATCGCCCAGCGCCTGAATGGATGGTTGCATTTGGCTTGCAGATAGGCGAGCGCAAGTTGCACTTGTACCCCGCGCTTGTTGCCCACCAATTCATGCCATTCGTCTACTATTACACAGCGAAGATTTTCGAAAAGGGCTTCGGTATCCTTTTGGGACAAGAGTATGTGCAGCGTTTCTGGAGTGGTAATCAAGCATTCAGGAGGATTTCGTTTGAAACTCGCACGGGTCTTTGCATCCGTATCCCCATTCCGCACTGCTACCATCCAAGGTAACCCAAGCTCGTTGCAGGCTTCCTGCATCGCTTTCTGTAGGTCCTGAGCAAGAGCCCTCAATGGGGTCACCCAAATGATTTGTAACCTATTTTTTCGTGGATTTTTCCAGTCGCTAGGGTTGTTTTGAATATAGTTCAAAACTACACCGAACCAAAGTGCAAATGTTTTCCCAGATCCTGTGGGAGCATTGAGCAGTCCTGATTTTCCGTCCAAATAATCCCTCCAGGCTTCCATTTGAAAAGGGAAGGGGCTCCAGCCTTTTTGGCGGAAGTAGTCCAGAGCGGGTTGTAGGCGTGGATCCTCCATATCAGGGCAGCAGGGCTCTCAAGTCAGCCAGGTGGTTGGCCTGCTCGATGGTTTTATCTTTGCGCCAGCGAGCGATTCGTGGGAAGCGGAGAGCCACTCCACTTTTATGTCTCGGACTTGCTTGGATGCCTTCAAAGGCGATTTCAAATACCAATCCAGGGGTAACCGTACGCACTGGACCAAATTTTTCCTTGGTGTTTTTTTTGACGTAGGCGTCTACTTCTCGGATCTCCTTGTCTGTCAGACCAGAATACGCCTTGGCAAAGGAAACCAACACCTCTCCGTCCCAAAGACCAAAAGTATAGTCAGTAAATAGATCTGCCCGTCGACCATGACCTTTTTGAGCATAAATAAGCACCCCGTCAATGTGCATGGGATCGATCTTCCATTTCCACCACGTGCCTCGCTTTCTTCCTGTTTCGTAGATGGAGTCCTTCTTTTTGAGCATAAGGCCTTCTGTTTGAAGTTCTCTGGCATTCTCTCGGACCTGAGTGAGCTCTTCCCAGGAATTGAAGGAGAGCATTTCTGAAAGTTTAAATTTTGGTTGGTTTGCTGATTGCACCAATTCTTCAAGTAGTGCTTTTCGGTGGCATAAGGGTTCATTCCGAAGGTCTTCTCCCTTCCATTCCAAGAGGTCAAAAGCGATGAAACTTACAGGGGCCTCAAGTAGGACTTTCTTGGATAGGGATTTTCGGGTGATACGCGTCTGTAATAAAGAAAAAGGTAGCGGAATATCCTCTTTGAAAGCCAGGATTTCCCCATCGAGAACCGTGCCGTCTGGGACGGATTCAAGGAACTCCAAAATCTCTGGAAACTTTTCATTGACCAATTCTTCACCTCGACTCCAGATAAAGGATTGCTGCCCTCTACGGATCAGTTGGCCCCGGATCCCGTCCCATTTCCATTCGGCTATCCAATCCAAACTTGAAAAGCTTTCTTGAAAACTGGTTTCAATGGGATGCGCCAAGAAAAAAGGGTAGGGTTTTGACTGATCTTCTACTAGATCATCCGGATAGAGGAGTTCTTGAAGGCTTATTTTCTCTGGATCCCAATTACCCATCAGGCGATGCGCAACTTGTGCTTGGGACATCCCGGAATGGCTTGCGAGGGCTTGAATTAGTAGATTTTGACTTACCCCGATTCGAAAGCCTCCCGTGATTAGTTTGTTGAAAACGAATCGCTCCAGGCTCGTGAATTGATCCCAGGCAGTTAAAATCTTTGTTTTCTTCCCGTCTTCATCATCCTGTGCCAAATCCTGAAGCCAATTGATCCATTCGGTTAGCATCAGGTTGTGCGTTCCAGTGGACGAAGGAAGTAGCAAGGCTATCGTTTCTGCGAGATCTCCCACTGCTTGGTAAGACTCTTCAAAAAGCCAATCGGGAATGCCTGCTTTTTCTTGACACCAGGTTCGCAATTGTTTGGTGCTTACTTGTCGCTTGGGCCGTCGATGAGAAAAAATAGCGATCACCCAGACCGAATCTTTATCAGAGGCATGCCTAAAAAACCAAGCCAATGCCTCGAGTTTGTCCCCAGTTTTTGTGGTTTGATCGAGTCTATGGATTAGTTCTGCAAAAATTTGCATCGATTAAAGGATCTAGTCGTGTATTTATTCAAAAAGAAGGAGTGCAAGCTAATAGGAATGCCTAAATTAGGATTTGAAATAAACCACTTTTTTGGAATTGCGTTTAACAAGAAAACTTACTTCTTATGAAAAGGTTACTCCTGCTACTCACTTTATCTTTTGGCCTGGGATCCTGTGCAGATTCTGAGGACAAGTACTACACTGGAAGAAGTTTGGAAGTGGGCCTTTTTCAAGCCAGTACCTACGCATACAAAGGTAAGGTAGAATTCAAGGAAGTAGTAGGAGGAAGTTTAGAGTTATCGGTACGATTGGAGGGAGCAAGATCCAAAACGGATGATGTCTTTCCTGCCCATTTACATTTTGGGAGCTACAACCAAGCCGATGCACCCATCGCACAGGTACTGAATCCAGTATCCTCCAGCAAGTTGGTATCTACTACCCAGTTGGGGCCACTTTCGGATGGGAGAAATTTAAAATTTGATGATTTAGCTTCCTTTGATGGGCATATCAAAATTCACTTAGCAAATGAAGGTCCCGATTATTCGGTGATATTGGTGGCCGGAAATTTAGGACCGAAATCCAAGGCGGGTTTTGATCCGAATCAAGTGGCAGTTTGCGGGAAAACTTTTTAAGTGATTAGGATGGTTAGTTCAAAATCACTGGGAAGGTGATGTCCAGGTCGGTTTCTCCACCTGCCTGTACAAAGTTTGCAAAAGTAGGGTTATTGGCACCAGCAAAGCTTTTGTTGAGGTCGTGACGAAGTACGACGCGCATGCTGCTGTTATTGGTTCCAGTAGAAGAAGAGACAGTTACGGTGTTTTTCAATCCTAAGGCAATTCCACCTGCATCGGCATACTGGATGCTGAAGATATTGCTGTCAAAAACAGGGCCTAAGAAGAAAAATTGGTGCGCAGCAGCCTCCGTCAAAATTTCTTGAGTGATGTCCTCACCTTTAATCGCATTTGTAACCTCAATAGTCATTTGATACTTTTTGCCTTTGGCTAAACTGATTGACTTGATGGTTGGAGTTTTTCCAACCTCAATCCCTTGTGGGTCACTGGCTATGAAACTTAAAACAGATCCAACTAGCGCATTCGATGCATTCAATACTTGAAACTTCAGTGT
>JBANGF010000241.1:0-4591 GCA_037975655.1 Bacteroidota bacterium
AAAGGCTGTCCTGAATAGGAACAGCCTTTTTTTAGAAGGTGGGACAATTTAATTCACCCCTCCTTTTCGAGTTGGAGATCGTTTGCCAGGCCATTCGGCAGGCTCACCCGTACGGGCATTGATTGGAATACGCTGCTTTCGAGACACAAGTCCGTCTTCCTCACAAGCCATGTACACCAAGATGGCGGTAAGGATTACGTTCTGGCGCACGTCATCAAACACAATCTTGTCGTAGGTGTCCAAATTGGTATGCCAGGTATAGTTGAAATAGTTCCAAGGCAAAGCACTCAAGTTGAAGGCCGGCACGCCCGCTGCCACAAAGGAAACGTGGTCTGTTCCTCCAGCCCCTGGATTGCCAGGAAACTCAGTTTTCAAGTCTTGGGTGATGTTACGAGGCACCTTGTTGAGCCAGCGGCCTAGGTACTCGTAGCTATCCACAAATCCCTGTCCCGAGATATTGGCGATACGGCCGGTACCATTGTCCTGGTTGAAGAGGGCTTGGATCTTGCCCACCATTTCAGGATGATCTTCCACAAAGGCTCGAGAACCGTTTAGTCCCTGCTCCTCCGATCCCCAGTGGCCCACTAGGATGGTACGCTTTGGATTGGGATATACTTGCTTCAAGACACGCATCACTTCCATCATTAAGATGGTGCCTGTGCCATTGTCTGTAGCACCTGTGCCGCCATCCCAAGAGTCAAAGTGTGCGGAAAGCATCACGTATTCATCTGGTTTGGCACTACCCTTGATTTCGGCAATGGTATTGTAGGTCGGCTGCATGCCTGTTTCTTTGGACTGGGCATTGAGGTGCAGCTGTGGTTTTTTGCCGCTTTCTGCCAAGCGATAGAGCAGGCCATAGTCTTCTAGGGAAACGTCTACGGTCGGTACTTTTTTGGTGGAGGCAGAGAAAATCTTGTTTGCACCAAAGGCGTTGGACCAGTTGGAGGTGAGGATACCTGCTGCGCCTGCATTTTCAAGTGCTAGGGGAAGTTGGTTGCGGTTTTTACCTGTAGCCTGAAGACGCTTGGTCCAAGATTCAGTGAGTTTTGTACGAGCCGCTTTCATCTTTGCAATTGACTCTGGCGTGCCATGCTCCTCCCAGTTGTAGTCCGGGCGTCCAGTAGGTTGCGGTACGGAGATCATCACGTACTTGCCTTTTACAGAAGGAAGCCACTTTTGGAATGCCAGCGAGTCGGCAAATTCAGGAAGGATCACTACCTCCCCTTTTACGCCTCCCTGAGGAGAAGCCGGGCTCCAAGCCAGCTGCGTGCCGGCCAAGGACTTGGTCCAAGGGGCAATCATATCCATGTGGGTGACGCCTCTTTCCCAGCCTCTCCATTCTCCCCACTTTTCGTTGCGGGCAGGAATGCCCCAACTCTGGTAGGTGGTGACGGCCAAGTCATGGGCCTTTTGCATTTGTGGGGAGCCGACCAAACGAGGGCCTACTCCATCCATGATTTCATGAGCAAGAACTTCTAGTTTAGAATTTTCGGTTGCTTCTTTGATAATGGCCTCGATGACTTGGTTTTGTGCCTGTAACTGTACAGAAACAAAAAACACAAGACCTAGGTACCAGCTGTTGCGGATTTTCATAGCGAGTGTATTTAATTGCTAAAACTAGGAATTAACTTCAATTTTCCTGAAACCGCTGGTGGATAATTGTAGACAGTCAACAGCTGACGGACCACAGTACAATGTACCAAGTACCAAGTACGAAGTATGGATTTTAAACCTATTCACACAAAGCCTCGGCTGTCGACAGTGGACTGTGGACCGTTGGCTGTATTATTTTTTATCCATTTGTCTAAAACGGGATGGATTTTTCTTCGGGTTCCAGTTTCTTTACGTAGAAGTTAGGTAAATCTATCTCCCAATGGCAACAGCTCCGATTCAAGAATTTTTAAAAAAGGCCTTAGAAACAAATGCGGAATCCACTTCCCTCATTTGGCTGGAGGATCAAGCCGAAAAAATCAAGGCCTCCACTTCCCCGAATTCCTTCTTTCTTGCCTTTTCCCGTGCTTCACGGTATTTTAAAAAAGAAGCGATTTCCTGGACAAAGGGATCCACAACACCTCTTCCTGAGGGAGTAGATCCAACTGCCTGGGATAGCCTTCAAGTGGCACGGATTTACCTAGTACTCCAATTGCCTTTCCAAAATGAAACCTGGCAGGCCATTCTGCAGCAACTTTTCGAAACGGGCGATATGTACGAGCAGCAGGCCCTCTATGCAGCCTTGCCACTATTCCCAAATTCGGAGGGGCTCTTGCCTCGCGCCATTGAAGGCTGCCGTACAAATATGTCGGTGGTCTTTGATGCCATTGCGCTACGCAATCCTTTCCCAGCACGCGTTTTCCCAGAGGCCAACTGGAACCAGCTGGTCCTCAAGGCCATCTTTATGCAGCGCCCGCTCTACCTCATCCAAAACCTAGATCGACGGCGTAATGCAGCACTTGCTGCCATGGCCACCGACTTTGCCCATGAGCGCTGGGCAGCCGGCAGGGCCGTGATGCCAGAAGTTTGGCGCCTGCTCGTGCCCTTTATGGGCCCTCAATACCTGGAGGACCTGAAAAAAGTACTAAAGTCTACGGATGTCACCGAGCAAAAAGCTGGCGCTTTGGCCGCGTACCAGTGCAGCTTTGCTCCTGCTCAAGAACTCTTGGCTGCCTATCCCTTGCTTCAGGAAGCCTGTGCTAACGCTGCCTACAGCTGGGAAGACCTAGGAATAGAATTTCAAAAAAATCGAGTTTAATCGCTCCTCAACCGCTAAATTCACCCAATTACCGCCGCATCTACCCATGGAAATGTACATAGATCCCCACATTCACCTGGTTTCCAGGACTACCGACGACTACGAAGCCATGCGAAAAGCGGGCATTGTGGCCACGATCGAACCCGCATTCTGGCTGGGGCAGCCCCGCACCGAAGTGGGCTCCTTCAAGGACTACTTTTCTACCTTGGTGGGCTGGGAGCGATTCCGGGCAAGCCAGTTTGGCATCATCCACTACTGCACCATGGGACTCAATTCCAAGGAGGCCAACAATGTGGCTTTGGCAGAACAGGTGATGGAACTCCTGCCCCTCTATGCGGGCAAGGAAGGAGTGGTGGCCATTGGGGAAATTGGCTATGACGACCAAACCGAAGCAGAGGATCGTTTTTACCGGCTGCAGCTTGAGCTGGCCAAGGAGGTGGAGCTTCCCGTATTGATCCATACCCCTCACCGCGACAAGAAGAAGGGCACGACCCGCTCCATGGATGTGGCGGTGGAGCACGGCATGGATCCCTATTGGGTGGTGGTCGATCACAACAATGAAGAAACAGTCAAAGAGGTGCTAGATCGCGGCTTTTGGGCTGCATTTACCATTTATCCACATACCAAAATGGGCTCTGAGCGGATGGTGGAAATCGTGAAGCAATATGGCCCCGAACGCATCATTGTGAATTCGGCGGCAGATTGGGGGATTTCTGATCCGATTGCCGTGCCGAAGACTGCCGCGCTGATGCGCAAAATGGGAGTGCCGGAAGAGCATGTTCGCTTGACTACCTACCAAAATGCGCTCACCGTATTTGGCTTGAGTGGGCAGATGCACGAGGACGATTGGCTCAAGGCGGCGCCGATTGATCAAACCAAAAAACTGGGGGGCAACTCGGTCCTTCGCGGTGGACAGGTTCCCCGCGTGGAGGGTCCTGATGACCGCGTAGAAAACTAATCCATCATGGCGAGTAAACTTTTTGCCTACCTCCAACTTACCCGCCCCGCCAATGTGGTGACGGCGGTAGCGGATATCTGGGCTGGCTTTGCCATCGCCGGAGCCTGGGATGGGATGGCCACCAATTGGATTTATGGGGATCAGCTGTACTGGTGGAACCTGCTCTGGCTTTCGCTGAGCACCATTGGATTGTATGGTGGAGGGGTAGCGTTTAACGACATCGCTGATGCGAAATTGGATGCAATTGAGCGTCCCGAGCGCCCGATTCCCAGTGGACGAGTTTCCAAAAAAGGGGCAATTGCAATGGCATCGATTTTACTCCTAGGAGGGATTGTCTGTGCGTTTCAAGTCAATCCACTTGCCGGGATCCTTGCTATTGGCGTGGCGGGATGTGCCTTGCTGTACGATTACTGGGGCAAGCATCAATTCTTTTTTGGACCCATCAACATGGGCTTGTGTCGCACAGGGAATCTCCTGTTGGGCATAGCGGTAGTGCCTGCCTTGCTGGAGAGCAATTGGTACCTGGGGCTGCTGCCTCTCGTCTATGTGGCAGCCATTACCTTGATTAGTAGAGGGGAAGTTCATGGAAAAAATCGCAGTGCCCTATTCTTAGGAGGAGCCATGTATGCGTTTATTTTCTTAGCCCTTTTTCTCCTTGCTTACCAAAAGAGTCCGGGATACCTCCAAATTTTGCCCTTTTTAGCCTTTTTGGGCTATCGCCTTTTTCCGCCCCTCTTGCAAGCGATACGAACACAGGAGCCCAAGTACATTGGGAAGTCGGTGAAAGCGGCTGTACTTTCCTTAATTTTGGTGAATGCCACCCTCGCTACGGCCTTTTCGGGCTGGCCGATTGGACTTGTAATTTTGCTTTTGCTTCCCATCTC
>JBANGF010000250.1:0-3038 GCA_037975655.1 Bacteroidota bacterium
TTTTCATCGTTTCCACCACCTCATCTAAGGGGATTAGATGGTTGTAGTCCGACAAGGCCATGTTGGCACAGGAAATCGCATTGGTGGCGGCCATCACATTTCGATTCAGACAGGGAGCTTCCACGCGATCGGCAATCATGTCACAAATCATGCCCAAGGAAGACTGCAAGGCCATGGAGGCTGCACCTAGGGATTGATCCAGGGTACCCTTTTTCAGCTCCACAATGCCGGCTGCGGCCATGCCTGAGCCCGAACCGCATTCGGCCATACAGCCACCTACTTCGGCGGCAAAGGTGGCATGCGCAGCAATGAATACACCGATGATGCCGGCTGCCAGCATCGCTTTCACTGTTTCATCTTCATGCAAGGAAAGCCCCCTGCTGATCCCGATGAGAGCGCCTGGCAGGGCACCACAGGAGCCAGCGGTTGGGGCTGCTACCACGACGCCCATCGAACTTTTGACCTCCATCATCGCAGAGGTGTAGAGGATCACTTGGTTTAGAATATCGCCTTCCACCAGCTTTTTGTCCTCTAGCTGCTTCTGAAATCCAAGGGATTGAGGTCCCAAAATCCGGTCAGCGTACTTCGTTCCCTTCAATCCAAGGTCGATGGAGTTTTGCATAATCTGCACAATGCTCCGCATCTTTTCAAAAACCTCCGCTCTCGAAATATTCCCGCGCATGCTTTCATAGTCCACTGCGAGTTCCCAGAGGGCGTGGTTTTTGTCCTGGTTGAACGCTAGCATTTCCTCGCAGGTAATGAAGGGCACTTCGAGGTCTTTTCGAGACATGACCGGAAGCACGGGCTTGATCTTTTTAATGAACAGCACTTCCTCCATTTGGAGAAGTTCTGCGCAGGTTTCGTCATTCAAAAAGGCATTGGCCTTGATTTCGATAAAGGTGGATTTGCCCTGGCGCACCGCGACTTCATCGCAGGGCATGGACTTCTCAATAAATTCTGGAAGGCTGCCTGCCTTCTTGACATAGACTAGGGTCTGGTAAAAATCCCCCGCCATAGAGACCTGGGCGCCATCGATTTCAAGAATTTCAATCATGCCCCCGCCAGTAGAAATGGCAGTTACCTCACGGGACTCTTTTGGATTGGTCAGCGTGAGTTTGTAAGTATTCGGATGGGTGGCCCCGATGGGATGGATATCGATTTTAATTTGGATACCGGCTTCCTCAATGGCCCGCAGGTAATCTGGAAGGCGCTCTTCGTAGGCTTCCCAACCCAAAAATCCCCCAAACAATCCCATGTCGGAGCCTTGTCCCTTATGCGTAGTGGCAAGTGAGCCATTTGGGTCAAACTCCACATACACCTCCTGAATATCCCCATCCATCAAGTCGCGGCACATCCGCCCGATTCGAATGGATGCAGCACAATGTGAACTCGAAGGGCCTCGCATGACCGGGCCAATCACATCATTGAAAATGCTTGGGTAGGTTTTCATAGGGGGTAAATTTTAGATTTTCTTAAATGCCGAATAGTTAAATATAGGGTTTTGTGCAATTAATCCATCCCTGTTTTGCCTAAATGGAGCGAGCATTCGAGCCCAACCAGGCGGTTGTGCAAATTTTTAGAGGCTTGGGTTCTGGGAACTACTTCTAAAGATTGAATGAACTCTTTTTAATGTTAGTATTTTTGAACTGATGAACCAGCAATCCAGTCCTACTTGTCTCAACTGCCAAGAACCTTTGTTAGGGAGCTTTTGTCACCGTTGTGGACAGCAAAATCTACCTTTGAAACAGACAGTGGGACAACTTTTGCTCGTGTTTTTTGGCGAATTTTTTAATTACGATGGACGATTTCTTCGTTCCGTTCGGCTCATGCTTTCCCAACCTGGAGCGATTTCGCTAGCCTACATGGAGGGAAAGCGTACGACCTATGTCAACCCAGTTCGATTTTACCTATTTACTTCTGCCTTTTATTTCTTAGTGATCAATTTTTTGGCCTTGCCTTCCCAAGATTCTTCTGCCACCTTTCCGCTTGCATCCAAGGTTCAGGTGCAGCAATCTTCTTCTGAAGAAGTAGCTCACGGATTTTTTGAAGGGCTGAATGAAGGATTGGCAGCAGCAGATAGTAGTAACGATGGAACACTAATTCAAACTGAGTTTGAAAATTTTCAAGCATTTAAAGCAAATCAGGAGACCCTTTCCCCTGAACAGCGAGCTTCAGGGCTCGAGCTCCGATTTTTAGAGAAGGTGTATGAGTTGAAGGAAAAATATGGGGACACTACCAGCTTTACGAGCGCATTAGGGAAGGAAGTGCTAAAACGATTGCCACAGCTCTTGCTAATTTCCTTGCCCTTATTGGCTCTAATTTCCAAATTAGTTTTTTTCAGGAGAAAGCACTTTTGGTACATCGATCACCTTGTTTTTATTTTATACGAATCTACCAGCCAGTTTTTCTTTCTATTTATCCAATATGGAATAGACTATGTGGCACTCAGTACAGAGCAAGGGTGGCTTGAGACCTTAGCTCAATTGCTTACACTTGTTTGGATTGGATATTACCTGATTAGCTTCAAGCGATTCTTTGGAAAGAGCTGGGGCAAGACGCTGCTACTTTTCTCTTGGCTTGGATTTTTGCAAGTACTTCTCCTGCTCGGGGTATTTATCCTATTTATGGCAGTTTCTTTGTTTAATTTGTAGCCTCATCTGCTTTTGAGTTTGAATTAGCTTTTAAGTTGAATTTAGGTGACTAAGAAAAGCCACTTCAACTAGTCTTAGCCTAAAACCAACCCATTATGAAAAACTCCCTACGATTTACCCTGCTATTTTTTGCATTCTTGCAGATGGCTACCCTTGCAGCGCAGGAGCGCTATACCGTGAAATCAGGTGATCCCAATGGCATTAACAAATGGTACATGGGGCGCCAAATTGCCCAAGTAATGAGCCACTTTGGAATTGGCTGGCTTGAACGACAAGAAAGAGAGCAGGAAGAAAATACGACGCAGCTATTAAAAAATCTTGCCGTACAACCAGGTATGGCCATTGGAGACATTGGTGCTGGAAGTGGCTACCACAGCACCTTACTAT
>JBANGF010000299.1:0-2873 GCA_037975655.1 Bacteroidota bacterium
TGTCAAAGACATACACCTCTCCCCCATTCCCCATGATTCCAGCTTCCAGCACCAACTGGCAGGCTTCGGGACTGGTAATGAAGTAGCGGGTGATGTCGTGATGGGTTACGGTCAGCGGGCCTACATTGGCCAGTTGCTTTTTGAATAAGGGTACAACCGAACCGTTAGAACCCAAAACGTTTCCAAAGCGGGTGGTGATAAACTTGGTGTGGTACTTGCTGTGGTGCGTCTCCAAGTATTCATTAAAGGACTGCACGTACATCTCTGCTGCGCGCTTCGTGGCTCCCATCACGTTGGTTGGGTTGACCGCCTTGTCTGTAGAGACAAACACAAACTTTTCTACCTGGTAAAAGGCAGACAGGTCTGCCATGTTCTTGGTCCCCAGCACGTTGGTATGAATGGATTCCTCTGGGAAATGCTCCATCAGAGGCACGTGCTTGTAGGCCGCGGCGTGAAAGACCAACTGGGGGCGATGTTCTTTAAAAATCTCGTTTAGGCGCTTTTTATTGCGCACATCTGCGAGTACCGTTTTGATTGGTAGCGTAGGATAGCGCTCTCGAAATTCTTGTTGCACCTCAAACAAGGGAGATTCAGCCGCATCCAATAAAATCAAGAGGCTAGGTTTGTAGAAGGCAAGCTGCCGGCAAAGCTCTGATCCTATGGATCCAGCGGCTCCCGTGACCAGGATGACTTTCCCTTTGATGTGGTAAGCGATTTCGTGCTTGTCCAGCAAGATCTCTTCTCGACTGAGCAAGTCCTCGATCCGGATTTCCTGCAAGGCTCCCGCATTCAAGTCCCCATTGATCCATTGGTCTACAGGAAGCACCTTGGAAACCTTGATATTGTAGCGCAGGCAGGTATCCAAAATTTCATTTTTCTTGGCGATAGACAGGTCCCTGACCGAAATGATCAGGTCCTGAATGCCCAATTCCTCTACCAAATCCCCTAAATTTTCTATCCCACGGTAGATGCGCTTGCCGTCAATATTTTTACCTTCCTTCTTCGGATCATCGTCCAAGAAGGCCACTACGTTGAGCCTGGATTTTACATCCCTTTTTGCTGCCTCAAGGGCCACCATGCCCGACTCCCCTGCACCGTAGATCAGGGTAGGCCGCAGGTTGTTCACATCACCTCCTTGCTTAAGGTAGAGGAAGGTTTGCTTTACCAGGAGTCGGTAAAATAACAAGGCAAAAAAAGCTGCCAAGCTCGCAATGATCAATACCGATACGGGTGGAATCATGTTGGCATTCAAGTACTCCCCTTTTACCAGATACAGCAAGAAGAAGAGTAGGTAATTGATGACAATGGTCTTGAAAACATTGATTCCGTCCTGAAAACCCGTATGCCGCACAATACCCACGTAGGTTTTGGTAAAATTCATGACCAGGATTCCCCCTATCGTATAGGAAAGACTGGCACCCAATACATGCTCAGGAATAAGGCGGGTCAAATCAAAATTGAAGCGTACGAAGTACGCAAACACCATCGATAAGAAAAGTATGGAAGCGTCTAGGGCGAGAATTACCCAGCGGGGCAGAATACTAATTCGTGCTAAAAATCTCATAACCAAAATCTATAAGAATTATAAAAATATGCTCAAAAATACGTGTTAAATATAAAAATGCAAATAGAATTTAAGGATTGGTAGTTTCTGCGAATTAGCGGTGAAAAGGAAAGATTATCACACAGGTTTATTTAGTCATTAATAATTTTGAAAAAAAATAGTCTCGCAAAGACGCATAAGCCTACCTACCGCAGGCCTACCTACCGTAGGCAGGCAGGACTCAAAGGGGTTTAGTGTAAACCTCCTCTGTACAAAAAAAACAGCGAGTCTTTTCTGTGATTCGCCGCGGCGGGGCGTGAAAAAAGAAGATTCGAACTGCAGGGAATTAAAAATTCAAGGATAAATGCTCGTGATTGCAAATTCCGAGCAGCCCCAAAAGCCCCATAAACTAAAAAACGGTGAAAGCCAAGGCCCACACCGTTCTTGAATTTAGCTTTATTGTAAATCTTTAGATCCCGAAGGCCTTCTTCACCTGATCTACATAATCCAACTTCTCCCAGGTAAATAGCTCCACCTTCTGGGTGATGGCTGGTCGATACGGGGAAGTAAAGGTTTTCTCTACCACCACGCTCTCTCTACCCATGTGGCCATAGGCCGCAGTCTCTAGGTAGATCGGGGTGCGCAACTTTAAGCGCTGCTCGATGGCATACGGACGCATGTCGAAGATGCCTTCCACCTTCTTGGCAATCTCTCCATCGCTCATGTTCACCTTGGCCGTGCCGTAGGTATTGATGTAGATGCCCATCGGCTTGGCTACACCAATCGCATAAGATACCTGCACCAAGATCTCGTCAGCCACTCCCGCTGCCACCATGTTTTTGGCAATGTGGCGAGTAGCATAAGCCGCAGAGCGGTCTACTTTGGAAGGATCTTTGCCAGAGAAGGCTCCTCCACCGTGAGCACCCTTGCCCCCGTAGGTATCTACGATGATTTTTCTTCCGGTAAGTCCAGTGTCGCCATGTGGTCCACCGATCACAAACTTTCCCGTTGGGTTGATGTGGTAGGTGATTTGGTCCGTGAATAATTTTTGTAGCGAAGGCTTCAACTTGGCCTTTACCCGTGGGATCAAGATGTTGATGATGTCGGACTTGATTTTGGCAAGCATCTTTCCTTCCTCGTCAAAGTCATCGTGCTGGGTAGATACCACAATCGCATCGATGCGCTGAGGCACGTTGTCGTCAGAGTATTCGATGGTCACCTGAGACTTGGAATCAGGACGCAGGTAGGGCATGTCCTTGTTCTCTCTACGCAATTCCGCAAGTTCCAAAAGAATGCGGTGCGAGAGGTCCAATGCCAAAGGCATGTAGTT
>JBANGF010000332.1:0-2985 GCA_037975655.1 Bacteroidota bacterium
GTAGTTTCCAGACTGCGGCTACATTCAATCCCTCGTGAAAGTCTCCTTCTGAGCTTGCCCCATCTCCAGAAAATACCAGAGTCACTTTTTTCTCATCTGCAAGTTTGTGTGCCAACCCAATTCCATCTGCGATAGCCAACTGAGGACCGAGGTGAGAAATCATCCCCACCACATGGTGTTCAATGCTTCCAAAATGGAAAGAGCGATCTCTGCCCTTGGTAAAGCCCAATTCTTTACCCTGAAACTGGGCAAAAAGTCGCTCCAGAGGCATGTCTCGGCCCGTGAAAATCCCTAAATTGCGGTGCATGGGAAGGATAAATTCATCCGAAGCGAGGGCATTTACCGCACCAATCGAAATGGCTTCCTGACCCCATCCACTAAACCACTTGGAGATCCGTCCCTGACGAAGCAGGATTAGCATTTTCTCTTCAATTCTCCGCGGTACCAGCAAGGATTCGTAGAGCTTCAATAGGGTCTCATCAGAATAATTTTTTCGATCAAAAGTTAATTTTTGGGCATTTGGGGCGGTGAATTCCATAGAGGGTAATTTTCGAATCTAAGGTACACCAAGACAAATAAACCCCAAAAGGTTTGGAGGCGGAAAGGCTAAAAATAAACAAGGATTTGAGGGAATTTACTCCCCTGCAATGCGCCCCGACTCGCATCGGGGGCTAAAAATAAATGCAAGGAGTTAAAAAGTAGTTGCTGTATGGGGCGAAATTAGGGTTTACCAGACCCCCACTTTCAAACGCTGCGTTAAGGTTGTTTTACCAATGTGTTAAGAAGGGATGAGTAAGCAGAGAAAAGGCAGCATCCAAACAAGAGTCAAGTGGGCTAACTATTCTTTTTCAAGCCTTTTTACCTACCTTCGTCCTCCCAAATCGATGTAAATTCTGTGAAAGCAAGAACATTAAAAAAGGATAAAGTCAACATCATCACGATGGGCTGTTCCAAAAACCTGGTGGATTCTGAGGTGCTTCTCACCCAACTCAAAGGAAATGGCATTGATGCCAGCCACGAGTCTGATCGTCAGGACAACAATATCATCATCATTAATACCTGCGGATTTATTGACAACGCCAAGCAAGAATCCATCGATACGATTTTGCAATATGTAGATGCGAAGGAAAGGGGTCTCGTAGACAAGGTTTATGTAACGGGATGCCTTTCCCAGCGCTACAAGGATGATTTGGAGCAGGAGATTCCACAGGTAGATGCATTCTTCGGTACACGTGACTTGCCAGCCATTCTGAAAAAATTCAAAGCCGATTACAAGCATGAATTGGTAGGGGAGCGTTTGCTGACCCATGCCAGTCACTATGCCTACATGAAGATATCCGAAGGCTGCGATCGTCCTTGTTCTTTCTGTGCCATCCCGTTGATGCGGGGAGGTCATGTTTCTAGACCTATCGAAGAACTCGTCAAAGAGGCTCAGTACCAGGCTGCCAACGGTACGAAGGAGTTGTTGCTCATCGCACAAGATTCGACTTACTATGGCTTGGACTTGTACAAAAAGCGAAACCTTGCTGATCTCCTTCGCAACTTGTCCGATGTGGTAGGAATCGATTGGATTCGGCTTCACTATGCCTATCCTACCGGCTTTCCGATGGATGTCATTGACGTGATGAAGGAACGTCCGAATATTTGCAAGTACCTAGATATTCCGCTCCAACATGGTTCGACGGATGTGCTCAAGGCCATGCGCCGAGGAACTACTCGCGAGAAGCAGGAAGAATTGATTCATAGCATCCGCGACCTGATTCCTGAGATTGCAATCCGTACCACCCTCATTGCAGGGCATCCCGGGGAAGGAGAGAAGGAATTCCAAGAGATGGTCGATTTTGTGGAGCGGATGAAGTTTGAGCGTTTGGGGGTATTTACCTATTCGCATGAGGAAAATACGCATGCCTTTGGGATGGAGGACAAGCTTTCTCAAGAAGAAAAACAAGCCCGAGCCAACCACCTGATGGAGGTGCAGGAACAGATTAGTTACGAGCTCAACCAAGAAAAAATTGGCAAGACCTTTAAGGTGTTGATCGATAAAAAGGAGGGAGGACATTTTGTAGGTCGCACCGAATTTGATTCCGTGGAGGTAGACAACGAAGTCCTGATCGATGCCGCTACCCAGTACTGTCGTGTGGGTGATTTTGTAACCGTCAAGGTATACGATGCCACGGAGTTTGACTTATATGCCAAAGTCGTGGACTAAAATGAAAAAGGAGCAACTGCTCCTTTTTTTATGCTGATTATAAAAAGAACTGAAAAACTTCAAGGCGGTTTATTTGTTCTACACCTACTACCTGTGATTTTGGATTTCCCATCCCCACATTTATGAAAACCTTTCAAACGTTAGTCCTTCTTCTTTTTCTAGGCGCTCAGGCTTCGCAAGCGCAAGGGTTTTTCTACTTCGGGAATTCGAATTTGGTAGGGACTGGAAAAATGGAAGGTGAAAGTAAGGAAGGTGTTTGGAGAATTTATTCCCGAAAGCTACTGGCTGAGAATCCTGGTCCTGCTGTAGCCGCGGTGGTAGACCAGGAAGTGAAGGAAAATTTTAATCTAAACATTCCCCTGTATCAACTGGAGTTTAAAAATAATCTAATGGATGGAGTTTTTGAGGAATTTTATCCAGATGGGAGCACCAAAAAGTAGTCAATTACCAGAATGGGATGCTGCACGGTGATTTTTTTGAATTTAGTAAGGAGGGTGAAGTTCTACTTTCAGGTTCTTATTTCCAAGGTGAAAAATCAGGTGACTGGTTTGTATACCGATCCGATGGCAGTCTAAAATCTGAATACAGTTACCAGAACAATGTGTTGAACGGATTTTCCATTGCCTATTACCCTTCTGGGCAGGTTTCCGAGCGTATTCCTTTCGAAATGGGCGAAATTAATGGAGTATACGAATCCTTTTTTCCAGACGGGAGCCCGAAGCAGCGGGTTGCTTTTGTAGCGGGTCAGGAGCAGGGAGAGTTTACCCAATTTCATT
>JBANGF010000358.1:0-9406 GCA_037975655.1 Bacteroidota bacterium
GGAAGCGCTTCAAGAATGAAATCTTGGAAGTTACCTACAAGGATAAAAACATCTCCGAGGTGCTGGACATGACCATTGACGAAGCCATTGAATTTTTCAAGGAAAAATCCCAGTTGGTCAATCGCCTCCTTCCTCTTCAGGAGGTGGGCTTAGGCTACATTGGCATGGGTCAGAGTTCGAATACCCTCTCCGGGGGTGAAGCCCAGCGGGTGAAGTTGGCTTCGTTCCTAGGCAAGGGAGGCACCAAAACTGGAGATCACATCCTCTTTATCTTTGATGAGCCCACTACGGGCTTGCATTTTCACGACATCAGCAAGCTCCTGCATAGCATCAATGCGTTGATTGACCAGGGACACTCCGTGATCATCATCGAGCACAATACCGAAGTGATCAAGTGTGCAGATTGGGTGATTGACTTGGGTCCTGAGGGAGGAAATAAAGGCGGGCAACTGACCTTTGCAGGCACACCTGAAGATTTGGCAAAGGAGAAGGGGAATTTTACAGGGAAGTATTTGTGAAAATTGTACAATGTACCAGGTACCAAGTACAATGTAGGGATTCGAATTGGACTACAATTCTGCTATTTAAGGATCTTGGTACATTGTACTTGGTACTTCGTACAATCTAGATACTTGCCTGCCTGTCGGCAGACTGGATACTAACGACTTGATACTAAATTAAAACCACTCCCTTCCCCAGCATTTTTCGATCCATCAGATCCTGCAAGGCCTGGGGTGCTTCTGCTAGCGCATAGCGTTTTCCCACATGCTGCCGAATCTTGCCTTCCTGAATCCAAGCAAGCAGCTGTCTGGTATTTTGAAGATTGGCCTTGGGTTCGAGTTTGGCAAACTGCCCCCAAAACACGCCAACTACCGAACAGCCCTTCAAAAGGGGGAGGTTCATCGGGAGCTGCGGGATTTCCCCATTTGCAAAGCCGACCACCAAATAGCGCCCTTTCCAGGCCATACCACGCAGGGCGGCATCCGAAAATTTTCCTCCCACCGGATCGTAGACCACATCCACACCCCGTCCTCCGGTCAACTCTTTGATTCGCGTTTTCAGGTCCTCCGTTTCGTAATTGATCGTTTCCACCGCCCCCTTTTCTCGGCAAAGGGCTAGTTTTTCTTCTGTAGACGCAGCCGCAATCACCCGGGCCCCCATCAAGGTGCCTAGTTCCACTGCCGCCAATCCCACTCCGCCTGCGGCCCCCAAAACTAGGAGCGTTTCGCCTTCCTGCAGTTGGGCACGATCTTTCAGCGCATGGTAGGACGTGCCGTAGGTATACAAGGTGGTCGCTGCGACCTCAGGCGAAATCCCTTCTGGCAAGGGAAATACCCGATCTGCATCTACCGCCACCTTCTCGGCAAAGCCTCCCCAACCACAAAGCGCCAGGACAGATTGCCCCAATTCCAGACCTTGAACTTCATCCCCGAGTTCGGACAAAGTCCCCGCCACCTCTCCTCCGGGTGAAAAAGGGAGCTCCGGCTTAAACTGGTACTTGTTCTGAATGATCAGCACATCCGGAAAATTTACCCCACAGGCCGCTACGGTGATGACCACCTGCTTGGGACCCGCTACAGGGTTGGCAACCTCTTGCACCTGCAAGGTGTCGGGAAGGCCAAAATGGGTACAGAGAACTGCTTTCATAACGCTTGATTTTTGCCGGAGGCGTGGAGATACAAAAGAAGGAAAAAAGAAGGAAAATTGGCTCGAATGGGATAATTTTGAGACCAATTCACCCCTAAGACTTTCTTCCATGTCTGTAGCATCCTACCTAGAAAAAAATAAAGACCGCTTTCTTCAAGAACTCTTTGATCTCCTCCGTATTCCTTCGGTGAGCGCGGACCCCAAATTCAAGGGAGATGTAGTGGTGGCGGCCAATTTTGTCAAAAATTCATTGGAAAAAGCGGGTGCAGATCGGGTAGAAATCTGTGAAACCCCAGGCTTTCCAATCGTCTACGGAGAAAAAATAATTGACCCAAATCTCCCCACTGTATTGGTATATGGTCACTACGACGTGCAGCCTGCGGATCCCTACGAACTCTGGGATTCCCCACCTTTTGAGCCGGTATTGAAGAAAACGGCCATTCACCCCGAGGGAGCTATTTTTGCCCGCGGTGCGGCAGACGACAAGGGGCAGTTCTACATGCACATCAAAGCCTTTGAAGCGATGATGGCAACTGGAGATCTTCCTTGCAATGTCAAGTTTATGATTGAAGGGGAAGAGGAAATCGGTTCAGACAACCTGGACCAATTTGTCCTCGCCAACAAGGAGCGTCTTAAAGCAGATGTCATTTTGATCTCCGATACCCATATGATTGGCATGGACAACCCCTCCCTCACTGTCGGTCTACGCGGCATGGCCTACATGGAAGTAGAGGTGACTGGCTCCAACCGAGACCTGCACTCCGGTACCTACGGAGGGGCTGTGGCCAACCCGATCAATGTACTTTGTAAGATGATCGCGTCCCTCAAGGACGAAAACGAGCACATCACCATTCCTGGTTTTTACGAAAAAGTGCAGGAACTCAGCGTAGCACAACGTCAGCGCCTCAACGAAGCCCCTTTTGATCTTTCCGAATACAAAGGCAAGTTGGATATTCAGGAAGTGCACGGGGAAAAAGGGTACAGCACCATCGAGCGCATTGGCATCCGCCCTACGCTAGATGTGAACGGTATCTGGGGAGGCTACACTGGCGAAGGAGCCAAGACCGTGCTTCCTTCCAAGGCATTTGCCAAGATTTCCATGCGCTTGGTTCCTGATCAGGACTGGCACGAAATCGCCACCCTTTTTGAAAATCATTTTAAAGCCATCGCCCCAGCATCGGTAACCGTCAAGGTAAAAGCACACCACGGTGGCGCGCCTGCAGTGGTGTCTGACTCTTCCCTAGGCTACCAAGCAGCTGAAGCCGCCATGGAGGAGACCTTCGGCAAAAGACCTATTCCTACCCGAGAAGGAGGATCCATTCCGATTGTAGCGCTTTTTCAAAAAGAGCTGGGTTCCGATCCCATTCTATTTGGTTTTGGACTCGATACGGATGCCTTGCACTCGCCCAATGAACACTATGGGGTGAAAAACTACCTGATTGGCATCGAAACCATCGCTGCCTTTTTCAGACACTTTAGCACCCTAAACGGAAAATAAGTTTGGCTCCTCCTTTGCCACAAACCAAGCCCCCCAAAAACCTTAACCCTTTAGTTCGTGTTTCTCTAGGTAAACCCTGCATTTCATGACTCGCTTCCAAAAAAATTGCCTTCTCCTCCTTGCGCTTGTGCTGCTCATCAGCCCATGGGCACAGGCTCAGTTGGTCAAGCCGCCAGTCTGGAATGTACGCCTGGAAGGCAAGGACCTTACGGTTGGAAAGCAAGCCACAGTGGTGCTCGAGGCGCAGATTCCCATGGGCTGGTATGTGTATTCCAATGATTTCGACAAAAGCCTAGGCCCCTTATTGACCGAATTTGTTCCTGGCAGCTCGACGGATTTTGCGGTAGCCGGAAAGCTTCAGGCGATCCAACCTAAAAAGAAGTACGACGAAGTTTGGAAAGGGGACGTAACCTTCTTTATGGGGAAAGGGCGCTTTGAACAGCCCGTCAAGTTGCTCAAAACGGCAGGAAAAATTACTGGCTCTTTGGAGTACCAAATGTGCTCGGACCTGACTGGACAGTGCATCAATTACGAATTGGACATCGAACTGCCATTTACGGCAAAAGAAAATCCTGCTGCTAAAGAAGACCTCCAGAAAGAATCCGTGGCCTTGACGGAAGTTCCTCTAAATGAAGTGAATACCAATTCGCCTTCCACAGTTGGGCCTGATTCTACAGTAAAAGTAACTACCGACTCAGCTCCTGTAGCATCCTCTACAACGGATGAGTTTGTAGCAGCAGAAGAATCCGCCTCACTTTGGGGCTTTATGGTGCTGGCTTTTTTGGCGGGCCTAGCCGCCTTGCTGACGCCTTGTGTATTTCCGATGATCCCGATGACAGTGAGCTTCTTTACCGGCAGATCCAAAAAACGATCGGAAGGCATTCGCCAGGCATTTATCTACGGCATTTCTATAATTGGTATTTACACCGTTGCGGGCACCGCCGTAGCAGCGATTCAAGGGCCTGAGTTTGCTAATTGGCTCGCTACCCACTGGGCCCCCAATGTCTTTTTCTTTGGCATATTTGTGGTGTTTGCGCTGGCCTTTTTGGGGATGTTTGAACTCACCCTGCCTTCTAGCTTTATCAACAAAATAGATGCAAAAGCAGAAAAAGGAGGGCTTGGAGGCGTGTTCTTCATGGCCTTTACCTTGGTCTTGGTTTCTTTTTCTTGTACTGGTCCGATCGTAGGCTCAATCCTGATTTCCTCCGCAGGGGGAGAATTGGTGAAGCCCGTGTTGGGCATGTTTTCTTTCGGCCTAGCCTTTGCCATTCCCTTTACGCTTTTTGCCATTTTCCCCGAATGGATGCAGCGCCTTCCCAAATCTGGGGGCTGGCTGAATACCGTGAAGGTGGTCTTGGGCTTTCTGGAATTGGCCTTGGCCTTCAAATTCCTCTCCATCGCCGACCTGGTCTACCACTGGGGGATCTTGGACCGAGACGTGTTCTTGGCGATTTGGATTGTGATCTTCTCCGCTTTGGGACTGTACCTCTTGGGCAAAATCAGGCTTCCACACGACTCCAAACTGGAGCATTTGGGAGTGCCTCGCTTGCTTTTGGCATTGATCACCTTTGCCTTTGTGGTGTACATGATCCCAGGACTCTGGGGAGCGCCGCTCAAGGCATTGAGCGGGTACTTGCCTCCCTTGACTACCCAGCAATTTAGCCTAACTGGTACCGCCAGCACCGAAGCGATCAGCACTTCCGAAGAGGTAGTTTTGTACGGAGACTTACTCAAAATCCCCCACGGCATCCCGGGCTATTTTGATTACGAACAGGCCTTGGCCGCTGCGAAGCGGGAAGGAAAGCCACTTTTGATTGACTTCACGGGACATGGTTGTGTCAACTGCCGTAAGATGGAGGAGAACGTATGGGTGGATCCTCAAGTACTCAAACGTCTGAAGGAGGACGTTGTGATGGTAGCCTTGTACATCGATGAGCGACTGGAACTCCCAGAGAGCAAGTGGTACACCTCCAGCTACGATGGAAAGGAAAAAAAGACCTTGGGCAAGCAAAATGCCGACTTCCAGATCACCCGATTCAACAACAATGCCCAGCCTTACTATGTCATCTTGGACCACCAAGAACGGTTGCTTGCCACTCCTAGAGGCTACAACACGGACATTGCTGCATTTGTGGAATTTTTAGACAACGCCTCGGCTGAATTCCAACGTAGGCAAAAATAAGTTAGGGATAAATCTCCTCCAAAACCTGAGCTAGACGTACACTAGCAGCGATCAAACGCTCCTCAGCAATGCTGAAATTCTCGTAGAGGTAGGGGTAGCTGATTCGCTTGTTCTCCGGCAGGTTGTATACCTGCGGCCGGTACTTGACCGCCTCTTTCAACCAGTCCTGCATGGTGCCAGCACGGTAAGAAGCCTGCAGTTGAGGAGTCATCCGTCGATACAGTTCTTCTCCCAACTCCGTGTAACTCATCCCTTGGCGATCAATCATGCCGCTATCCCATAGGGCATGCAAGTTGGTGGGCTGACCAAAAAATTCAATTTTCACATCGTTGCCCCCCTTGTCGGTACCGGTACCCACATGCAAGGGCTGGTGGATATCCTCAATCATGTGAATGAGCATTTTCAACTTTTCAGCCTCCGTTTTCGGATCCAAGCCTCCCTTTTTCAACTCTGCTTTGATGCGCTGAATGGCCTCATACGCATCCCCTGTTTTTTCCTGGGTGCTCGGGTCGTATTCCCCATTTTTGCTGTTCAAGTAATGCCATGTCGTCGCATAGTCGTAACTTTTGTCCGAACGAATGTCATCCATCCAGGTGCCACTTCTACTCAAAGAAGTCGGGTAAATCAACCCCTCCACCTTCTTCAGCGTAGACTTTTTGAGTTGCTTTTCGGCAAGGTAGCCAATCAGGTAATGCCCCAATTGTCCCCAAGCAAAGGCTTGAGAAACCACTAACGTGAATACAAGGGTAAGGGCAAACGAATAGATTCTTTTCATAGCATGGAATCGAAATAGGGTTAGGTCGAAGCCAGTTCGGATACCGCCAACCAAGCCATTAGGCCAGCGCCGATTTCCAAGGCTTCTTCTTCAATATCAAAAGTGGAAGTATGCACGCCTGAGGTAATGCCTCGGGCTTCGTTGCGCGTACCCAATCGGTAAAAGCAGCCATCCACCTCTTGTGAGAAGAAGGCAAAGTCTTCGGCAGCCATCCAGATGTCCAAGTCAAGGACATTTTCAGCTCCCAAGTATGCACGGGCAGCCTCCACGGAGCGAGCCGTCAATGCAGGTTCGTTTTTTAGAAAAGGATAGCCCTTCCGGATTTCAAAATCCAATTGTCCTCCCATTCCTTCCACGATTCCCTGGGCAATCAGCCGCATCTTCTCGTGTGCCTTGGCTCTCCAAGTTTCGTCCAAGGTGCGGAAAGTTCCCTGAATCTTGACCTCGTTTGGAATGATGTTGGTGGCACCCAGTGCCTCCACTCGTCCAAAGGATAGGACCGATGGGATCTTGGGATTTGCCACCCGGCTGACGATCTGCTGCAAGGCAACCAATAGGTGTGCGGAGATCAAGACTGGGTCGATGAACGTTTCTGGCATGGCTCCGTGCCCACCTTTTCCTTTGATGGTCAGGTACAATTCATCGGTGCTGGCCATGTAGAGCCCAGAGCGGAAACCTACCTTGCCGGCAGGAATCATCGGCATGACATGCTGACCCAGGATGGAGTTGGGTCTAGGATTTTCGAGGACCTTGTCCTTGATCATAAGCGATGCTCCCCCAGGAATGATTTCTTCACCAGGCTGAAAAATCAACTTGATGGTCCCCTCAAACTGATCTCGGACTTCATTCAAAATTTTTGCGGCTCCCAACAAAGATGCGGTATGTGCATCGTGACCACAGGCATGCATGACGCCTGGGTTTTGAGACTTGTAAGGCACCTCATTGGCCTCACTAATCGGCAAGGCGTCCATGTCTGCACGAAGGGCCACCACCTTTTTTTCGGGATTTTTTCCCCTGATCAGCGCGGACCAACCAGTAGTTGCTTTGGACTCAATCTCGGTGATGCCGATTTCTTTCAATTTTTCAGCCACGAAGGCTGCCGTTTCATACTCCTTAAACGAAAGTTCCGGATGAGAATGCAGGTGACGGCGATTTGCGATCACCTCCTGCTTGTAGGCCTGAGCCAGGGATTTAATTCTGTCCTTGAGCATTCGAAGATTCAGTAGCAGGTGGAGGAGTATATTCTTTTCGTTGAAATCTATCCTGAATGATTCGCGCGGTAGGAAACTGAGTTCTCAATTTATAAAACACCTGTTGCGCTTCAATTTTGTACCCATACCGTCCCACCTTCACCAGATAGCGTGGCTGCTGGTACTGCATTTCTGTCTTCACCTCCGGAAAAAGTAAAGCCAGGTTATCTCTGGTTTTAAAGGCTTCGTTTCGGTCTACCCCCGAATACACCAATAGGGTAAACCCGCTGAAATAGGGTTCTCCTTTGGCCTTTTCGTAACCATTCCGCATGCGTTCCCCCAATTGGGCATCCACGGATTGGGAAGAGGCAGGCAATGAAGTCTTCAATGCCTTCAAGGCTTGGCTGTAATCTGGAAAATCAGGAAGGCGCCCAGTCAAATCCTCTTGGTAACCAGAAAAAGTGGATGCTCCCACTTGGGGAAGTGCTGTGCTGGTTTTGCAGCCAAACACCACGATTGCGATTCCTAAGATCCAAAAATTCTTCATGGGCATCAGTTTCCTATGACGACACAATTTCCTTGTTCGATGTCTTGTTCCACACTCTTGTATTTGACATCCATTTTGGTGCTTCCATCTCGGTACTGTACGGAAACCTTGTCATTTCTTCCATACACCTTCTCTGCCTTTCGAGGGGCAATCGGTGCTGGAGCAGGTCTTCCAGCAGAGGCAGCCGCCGCAGAAGCACGATTGGCTCCTGGATTCAGCGTATTGCCTACTTCTTCCTTAGATGCCTGCAAATTGGGTTCGGCAATACGTCTTGGCTGGGCTTGCTGTACCTGAGCAGGGTCTTGCTTGGGAAGATCTGCCCGGGTGAGGAAGGAGGTCATGTCCTCGTTCAACTTGCCTATAAAGCGCTTAAACAATTCAAAGGCCTCAAACTTGTAGATCAACAGCGGGTCTTTTTGTTCGTACACCGCATTCTGTACCGACTGCTTCAAGTCGTCCATGTCCCGCAAGTGCTCTTTCCAGTTCTGGTCAATGATTGCTAAGGACACATTCTTTTCAATGGCTCGAACGAGCTCCTGTCCGTTGTTTTGCAAGGTCTTTTCCAAGTTGCAAACCACCCCTATTTGCTTGATGCCATCGGTAATCGGAACGAGAATGTCCTTTACCGTAGCGCCTCGCTCTTCCTGTACATTTTTGAATACGGGAAGTGCAGTATGAGCGATTTGGGCGTTTTTCTTTTGGTAAAAATCAAAGACCAAAGCATATAACTCTTGCGTCAACTTATTGGAGTCCTTGGTTTTCAGGTCGTCATTGGTCACTGAAAAATCCACCCCTAAGGTCGTGAAAACCGTCATGCGCAAGTTTTCTGCATCCCCAGTGGCCTTGCCCATTTCGATTAGATTTTCGCAGACATCGAATAGGATGTTGAGAATATCGAGTTCCAAACGCTCTCCTTTGAGTGCATTTCTTCTACGCTTGTACACTACCTCACGCTGGGAGTTCATCACGTCATCGTACTCGAGCAAGCGCTTACGCGTACCAAAGTTGTTTTCCTCCACCTTTTTCTGTGCCCGTTCGATGGACTTGGTGATCATGCTATGCTGGATCACTTCCCCTTCTTCCAAGCCCATGCGGTCCATGAGTTTGGCGATGCGGTCCGATCCAAATAGGCGCATCAAACTGTCTTCCAAGGAAACGAAAAACTGGGAGGATCCCACGTCCCCTTGACGACCAGAACGTCCACGCAACTGACGGTCTACACGACGAGATTCGTGACGCTCCGTACCGATGATCGCCAAACCTCCTGCCTTTCGGGATTCAGGGGTCAACTTGATATCCGTACCTCTACCCGCCATGTTGGTGGCAATGGTCACCGTGCCAGGCTTGCCTGCTTCCGCTACAATATCCGCTTCACGGGCGTGCTGCTTCGCGTTCAATACCTGGTGATTGATTTTTTTCAAGGTCAGCATGCGGCTGAGTACTTCGGAGATTTCTACCGAAGTGGTGCCCACGAGTACGGGTCTGCCCTGAGCTACGAGTTCGTTGATCTCGTCCGTCACGGCGTTAAACTTCTCGCGTACGGTTTTGTATACCTTATCTTCTCGGT
>JBANGF010000075.1:0-6539 GCA_037975655.1 Bacteroidota bacterium
AATCGGGGGCGCTCGACGGCGGGCAAGCGTAGCCAGTCAAAGACTTTGGCAATTCGGGTCAGGTTCGGTACTCCCCCATCGTAATCGTAGTAATAACTGGGACGAACTCCCTGAATCGGGGCTTCGGTACCCACAAAAAAGTAACTCGCTGCCTTTATCCCCTGTTGCTCGGCCAATACCCAGATCGGTGTGGCTCCATACCAATACCCATCTTGCACAATGTCCCGATTGCCCATAGTGTACACCTGATCTTTGAAAGGTTCGTAAAAGGCATTGTCCACCAAACCATGGTGCTCGGGAAGCATTCCTGTGGCGATAGTGTAGTGATTGGGAAAAGTTTTGGAAGGAAAAGAAGGAATAAGCCCTTTGGCGGCAGTGCCTTCGGCTATAAATCGGGTCAGGTTCTTAGGTTGAAAGCGCTCCACATAATCATGGCGAAAGCCATCTAGGGAGATCAAAATCAGAATAGGCTCTTTTTCCTGAGAAAACGATGCAGTCCAAACGGACAGAAGCAAAACCAAAACAAGAAAAGAGCGCTTCATTTTTTTTCTATAAAAATAGGGATACTCCATTTGCCCTGCAAGAAGTAGTTACTTGGATAAGCCCACATTCAAAGATCCAGCCGCATCAACCAATCGTTTTGGATTTCGTCCCCAAAGGGAAAGGGATGGCTTCCAAAAATGCGGAGTCCATTTTTCTCGTAAAAACGGATCGCTCGTGCATTGTGCTCCCAGACCCCCAGCCAAAGCCAGGTCTTCCCCTCTTGTCTTCCAAAGTCAATAGCCGCATCCAGGAGCTGCTGCCCCAGTCCAGTACCCCATACTTTTTCCAGGGTATACAAGCGTGCCACCTCCACGGAAGCGGGATCCTTCACATCTGCTTGTGCGGCAGAAAGGTTAAGTTTGGTGTAGCCCACGAGTTCCCCATCCAAACTGGCTACGATAAAGGTGGAAGCCGGCTCCTGCATTTCTTGGGTCAGCTTCGACTCTGTAAAGGCTTCGGCCAAGTAGGCCTGCACATTTTCGGGTTTGTTCCCTTCTGTAAATGCCTGAACAAAGGAAGTTCGAGCAAGCACCAATAGCTCGGGTAAATCGGAAAGATTGGCCTTTCTTAGTTCAGGAACAGCGATTTTCACAGCGGAATTAGAGTTTTTTGAGGGCAACAGAAATTTGAGAAATGGGAAATTCTCCTAAAATAGCTCGGTAGTTGCCCATGGGACTGATCACCACAAAACTTTTACAAGGATAAGGAAATTGGAAAAAATGAGTTGCAAATACTCCTTCAGGATCTGGGATCCAGCTGTGAATGCCTGCATACTTTTCCAAGCCATGCACTTGCTGGTACAGGTATACGGGAGGAGCCGTCCCAAATTTCTTGGCATATTTCAGCACTGCTTCGTGATTGGTGCGGAGCAGTTTTGGATCTGAGGTGGAGGCTGCGGAATTGCACTCGTCCTTGCCTGGATAAAAAATCACTACCAGAGGCCTGCCTGCCTGAAAGTCGGCCAGCATCCCCAATTTTTCATAAAACAACCTCGCATTGGTCAAACCTGTCGGCATGCGATGAACGAGCTTTTGGTCTCCAGGCTTTTCTCCTGGAACACCAAAATAGGGTCCAGATAGAATTTTTTGCTCGTAGTCGGCATAGGTGATTCGCTTGCCCAACTCATTGAAATAGCTCTGCCCTTGGATGCATAGCGGAAGCACAAGAAACAACCCAATTAGCCGAACACGTTTAAAAATCACTCCCTTCATTCGTTAATTCTTTGCTTTCTGTGAGGAAGCCAAATAATTTCCAAAGAAAATGACCAAGGCAGCTGTTCCAAACATGATCAAGCTGTAAATGGCAGAAGGAATGGTCATCACTGAATTCATCAGTAGGGTAGCCGCTATGGTGATTCCCAAGGTGCCGTTTTGGATACCCGACTCGATCGCAATGGTCAGCCCCTGTCGGAAAGGGAGTTTAAATAATCTGGCAGTTCCAAAACTCAAGCCCAGAGTGGCCACATTCAAAGCCAGTGCGGCAGGACCTGCCTCCACAAAGTAGCGAACCAAGTTTTCCTTTTCCTTCAATACGGCTGCCACCACAATAATCACAAAGAAGATGGCAGAAATGCGACGGAAGGGCAGGTCCAACTTTGCTGCTAGCTTAGGAACCTTCGCGAATACTAACATTCCCAATGCTACAGGAATGATGGTGATAACTAACACGGAAATAACCGTACCCACTACCTCCAATTGCTGAGCTTCCCCTCCTGGAATAAAGTATCCAATTGAGTAATTGACTAGGAAAGGAATGGTAAACACGGTGATCACCGAAGAAAAGGCAGTGAGGGTGATGGATAGCGCTGCATCTCCTTTGGCAAGGTGTGTGATCAAATTGGAAGTGGCTCCACCGGGACAAACCGCCAAAATCATCAATCCCACGGCAAGCTCTGCTGGGAGGTCAAACAAGTTAGCAATTCCAAAGGCTATGATGGGAAGAAAAATGAGTTGATTGAGTAGTCCAATCCCAACTGCTTTGGGATAGATCAAAATGCGTTTGAAGTCTTCGATCCGCAAACTCAGCCCCATGCCAAACATGATGACGGCTAGCGAAAAAGGCAAGAAAAGTTCGGTTAAAACGCTGGATTGCATAACATTGAATTTGGGGGTTGTTTTTGGGTTCGCCTAAGTTAAAACAAGCCACTTGCAACAGCAAATCCGATGTATGTTCCAATGGCATTGCCCAAGCTTCCTACCAGAATTCCTGGGATCAGTAAATCAGGGCGATTTAGGCTTTCCGCTGCTGCTAAGGCCGTGGTATTTCCTCCAATATTGGCTTGAGAGGCCACGGCAATCATGTCCCAGTCCATTTTAAAGAGGGCTCCTACCCCAAAGATCACGAGTCCATGCACTAGGATCAATACAGTTACAAAAAGAATGAGGGTGAGCGCAAGGTCACCCACTTGTACCAAGGCACTCAAATCACACAGGGTGCCTATGACTGCTAGAAACAAGAGAATAAAGAAGTAACCTAGAGTATGCTTCCCTTGCAGTTGCTGCACTGCTGGAAACTGGGCAAGGATCAACGCGATGGAGGTCAAGAAAAGAATTTCAGGCACTTGGGGAAACCAAATCACCAAGGCCTTACTTACCGCAATACTCATAAAGGCCATTGTAAACAAAGCTGCCAAAGGCCCCAAGGCAATCGATTCCTGGCTTTGCATTTTTTCACCTATCTGAGCGGATGCCAAATTCTTCCGAGGAATCAATTTCTTAAGGTACTTGGGTAAAATAAGCGTGGCAATAATCCAAGGCGTACCTACGAGATTATCTACTACGGTGGTCGCAGCAAACAGTGTTCCCGCCTCATTGACCTGGTAATGCAAGGCGATCGCGTTAAAATTGATTGCTCCTCCTATGTAGGTACCCGTGTACATGCCTGCGATGGCAGGTGCCAAGGCTCCGATTGTGTCAGCTGGCTGCACCAGCACCCAGGCGGTGAGTACTCCGATCACAGTAGCCAGAGAACCCAGTAAAAAAAGAAGCAAAAGGGGAAGCCCTGCTTTTTTCAAACTTTTCAGATCAACTTCCAGCAAAGCGATAAATATACCCAGGGGAGCGAGGTATTTGAAAACCCCATCGTAGATAGGATGCCCATCCATGGCGCTTGGAATCAGCCCTGTATTGGCCAATACCGCACAAATCAAAATAACAAAAATGGGAGTACCTACCGACTTACCCCAAGTAAATCGGGTAAGCCAACTTGCAAAAAATACAGCCAAACAAAGTGAGGCAGCGACAAACAGATAGGAGGAAGTACCGGACATTCCGAAAAGTAGAAAAAAAATAGTTAGTTCTAGTGTCTTGATTTCTTGGATTGTACAATGTACCAGGTACCAAGTACAAAGTACCTGGTACATTGTACTTGGTACTATCTTTTCATACTACCCTATCCAATAACCCAGCCACTTTTTTGCTTCCGGTTTTTCTGGAATAGGCTTCCAATGAACCTAAGGCTTGCTGTGCACCTGCAGTTTGATAAAGTCTTCGAAGCGCTTGACGCATCGCCAAGTGATCTCCATGAGACAACACTGCCCCAGCACCTGCTTGGCTAAGGATCTCCGAACTATCTCCTTGCGGATCACCCAAAGCCAAGACGGGAAGTCCAGTGGCAAGGTATTCAAAGAGTTTGCCCGGGATATTGCCTTTCGCATTCTTGGTATCCGTCAATATCAAAACCAGGGCATCTGCTTGGGCATAAAAGTCAAACACTTCCTGATGGGAAACATAACCCGCAAACTGAATATGTGTTAGAAGCCAGGAATCTCCTTGCACCTGCTGCTGCACCTGCTCGCTGACTTTACCCACAAAAGTCCAGGAGACCTCCTCCCCCGCTGTTTCAAATTCAGCCTTCAAGGCCTGCAACAGAGGAAGCGGATTGCGAATGGCGTCAATAATTCCGGTATAAACCAGGTGAAGCCGATTGGCTGCTTTGGGACGAGGGGCAAAATCTTGAGGAATATCTGCCGGATCGTAGCCATTGGTGATCAGATCAATTTTTCTTCCCGAGAGTCGTTCTAGATCACGCTTGAAGGTCGGGGAAATGGTCACCACCACATCCGCTTGCTGTAAGACCTTCCGCTCCAGGGCTTCATGTCGTCTCCGAATAAACGGGAGCATGGGAAGGGTATCTAAGAACTCCCACTGAGACCAGGGATCTCGAAAGTCTGCCAACCAGGGTATTCCATGTTTTTGCTTGAGTTGCTGTCCAATCAGGTGTAAACTATGCGGTGGCCCAGTGGTAATGATCGCTTGAAATTGCCCTTCTTTGAGCAGTTGACTTAAAAACTGAACGGAGGGCTTCACCCAAAAGATGCGTGGGTCCGGTACCAGGATATTGGCACGTAACCAGATGGCTATTTTTTCTAGGAATCCTTTTTTTGGTTGTTCAAGAATCCGACCTGGATGGCTTTTTCCTTTCTTTTTCAGCTTGGCAAATAACTGATAGGGCTCCCAGATGGGAAAGGGGATAACTTCTAGGTTAGGGGAGACTTCTTTGAGTAATGTCTCGTCTTGGAGATCGAAATCAGGATTTTCTGGGGTAAAAATTACAGGTTCCCAGCCTGCCTCGGGCAAGTATTTAGCAAACTTCAACCAGCGTTGTACACCCGAACCTCCACTTGGAGGCCAATAATAGGTGATGATTAACAAGCGTTTTTGCATGGGATTCGGTGTGCTAGCCAAAGCTTGAGACATGCAAATGTACTAAAAAGAAGAAGGGGAAATTGCTTTCCCCTTCTTGATAAAAACTCGAGTTATTCTCCTTGTCCCAGTGAAAATCCTTTTACTCCGTCGAAGGTATAGAGGTGTTCCGTTTTGATAAAATCCAAACCAAGAACTTCCACTTTTTCAAGAAGGTCAATCACTTGGGCATGCGTAAGGACCTTTCCTTCTTCTACTTTAAATCGGCATCTCCAATGATCTGTGCAGAAAGTTTCTTTCATGCCATCAGGGAATACCTTTACCCCTCTATTGGTAATCAGACTCAGTTTCAATCCGCCAGTATCCAGCGAATTCAAGAGATTACCCAAGACATTTGGATCCCGTTGATTTTGATCCCAGTCTAGGAATACGTCCACTCCAATCAATTCTTTCTTTGCCTTTGGCTTAGGTCGCAAGGCCACATCCATTGGCGCAGTGCTTTCTTTGCCAAAAACTGCTGGAACCATTTGACTAGGCACCTGGCCCAAGCGAGCAATGACTGCCTGAGCAAATTCCTGAGTTCCTACTTTTTTAGTGGACAAGCCTTCTTGGTAGATGTCGCCGGTATGGATTCCATCTTCGAGGGTTTTCATCCAAGCATTGGCGATTTTTTCTGCAATCTCTCGTTGACCGATGTGTACCAACATCATGATGGCTCCATTCAATAAGCCGGATGGGTTGGCGATGTCCTTGCCCGCAATGTCAGGAGCAGAACCATGGATGGCTTCGAACATGGCCACTTCCGCACCCACATTGGCAGAGCCTCCCAAGCCTACTGAACCGGTTACCTGCGCTGCTACGTCGGAGATAATGTCCCCATAAAGATTGAGCGTCACGATCACGTCGAAAATCTCCGGGCGTTCAGCAATCAAAGCTGTCCCGATGTCGATAATCTTGTGGTCTGTCTCAATAGTTGGATACTCTTTCGCGATCTCGTCAAACGTTTTGTGAAACAAGCCATCTGCCAGCTTCATGATGTTGTCTTTGGTCATGCAGGTCACCTTTTTGCGCCCATACTTTTTGGCGTATTCAAAGGCATAGCGAATGATTTTTTCAGATCCAGGCTGTGAAATTACTTTCAAGCATTGGTAGACCTCCTGGGTTTGGCGGTGCTCAATCCCAGCATAAAGATCTTCTTCATTTTCCCGAATGATTACCAAATCGGTTTTTGGAAAATGCGTTTTGATAAATGGGGAATAAGCCTTGCAAGGGCGCACATTCGCATACAAGCCAAAAGACTTGCGTGTAGTTACGTTTAGTGACTTAAAGCCTCCACCTTGAGGGGTGGTTATG
>JBANGF010000082.1:0-6281 GCA_037975655.1 Bacteroidota bacterium
TAAGGCCCCTCATTCGCATGGTAGTTGATCACGTAAATGTAGAGTTGCTCCGTGTCGTAACTCATCCGCACCTCGGTCTTCACCTTGGAGAAACTGGTATCCATCGGAGTGATCATAAAAAAGTTGCTGGCCACTTCCGCTTCTTGCCAGGTTTGTTCATCCATGACCCCATCTACAGCGATGGGGCTACTTGCCTTTTGAATGTTTAGGCGAT
Organism: Bacteroidota bacterium; assembly: GCA_037975655.1. Taxonomy (GTDB): domain Bacteria; phylum Bacteroidota; class Bacteroidia; order Cytophagales; family Cyclobacteriaceae; genus Algoriphagus. The sequence continues at coordinate 215 of JBANGF010000082.1, forward strand.
AGCTGGCATTGATTTTTTGTGCCCTTATTGGAGCGCTGATAAGAAAAAATGAAAATAAAATGGGGATTAAAAAACGCATGAACTGTGCTGTTGGATAGAGGGCTATTGTTTGATTCGGTAAGTAAAGGTCAGGTTTGTTTGCCTTAGGACCATTTGAGATTCGCCTTCCGTGAAGAAATTACTCCCCTCCGTAATGTATCGGTTGATTCGAGAATTGAGTACATCGGCTACATTTAAAATCAAGGTTCCTCGTTGATTCAAGATTTTTTTGCTGGCCGAAAGGTCTAGAAAAAAGATTCCTTTTTGAACGCCCTGGGCGGTTTTGCGCCGAGCTTCGTAATTTCCCCTTACCTGAAGGTCCCAACCCTTAGGTAAGGTGAATCGGGAACTCTGTCGAAACAACATCGAGGTGGTGGTGGCTTGAAAATTTTGGTTCAAGTTGCTTCCATCTACCACTGCATAGAAGAAGTTGGCGTTGAAGTCCAACTTCCACCAGGAGCTGGCTACATAGTCTCCACTAAATTCCAGTCCATAGGATTCTTCACCCACCAAGTTGTAAGGAGCAGTGACCGAGAAGCCATTGTCTCCCACCGTTCGGATACGTTGAATCTTATCTTGGGTATTTCGGTAGTAGACGGTCGAAAATAGCGTGCTTTTTTCCCCATACAGGATATGGCCTAACTCGTAGGAATCCGTAAACTCTGGATTCAGGTTGGGGTTGCCTGAGAAAAAGTTTCGTTGATCGGAGAAGGTCACATAGGGGCTCAAGTCATTGTAGACTGGGCGTCTAATGCGACGACTGTAACTCAATTGAAAGGCATTTTTTTCATTGGCCTTGTAGTTCAGGTGCCCGCTGGGGAAAAGGTTGGTATAGGATCTCGGATTGGACTCTTTGGTTTCGACTAATTGGGTTTCGATGTCGGTATATTCCGCTCTGATACCTGCTTGGTAGCTCCATTTTGCTCGTTCATTCCCTACAATCCCATATACCGCCAAGATATTTTCGTCGTAGAGGAATACATTGTCCAAACCATCAATCGTTTTAAAAATTCCAGATTCCTGCTTCTCTTGAACTAAGTAGTCATTTTCCATTTCGCGAAAGCTGGTACGAATGCCTGTTTCGATCTTGCCTTTGGTGGCGAAGGGTTGCGTGTAGTCCACCTGAAGCAGGTATTGATTTTCGTATTCGTCATTCAAGGAGGTCTGGGTTAAGGCTCCTTTTGGGAGAGTTTGTCCTGCAGGGTTGAAGGAGTTTTGAGTAAAGAGCTGGTTTGATCGTTCCCAGTAGTTGAGGTAGGTAAAAGTGGCATTGAGTTCTTTTCCTTTTTGGTCAAAACGCTTTTTAAAGTTCAAAATGGCCTCCTTGTTGGGTTCGTCCTCGGTTTCATCTTGTCTTCGTAATGCATATCCTAGGTAGTTGTCCAAAGTTTTACGGTAATCCTCATAGCGGATGTCTGTAATTCGATGAGCGTCACTTCTCCTCCACACATAAGAGGCGGTAAGGATGCTCTGTTCACTAAAGAAATAATCCAAGCCGGCTCTCAAGCTATTGTTAAGACTATTGACTGTGGAAGTAGAACGCTGCTGGAGAAGGAGACTGCTGCCATCTTCTTGATACACTTCCTGGTACAATTTTCCTCTGCCAGGGCTTACCCGATTGGCAAGCCCATAATTGACAAACCAGTTGATTCGATTTTTACGGTAATTCAGGTTGGCTGTCAGTCCGAGGTTTAGAGGTGATCCAACAATCACTTCACCCGAACCATTGAATCCTTGTTTATTGTCTTTTTTTAGAATGATATTGATGACCCCAGCCATCCCTTCAGCCTCGTACCTGGCGGAGGGATTGGTGATTACTTCCACCCGTTCCACCAAGTTGGCAGGAAGTTGACGCAGTCCACTACTGCCTTTGAAACTCACCAAGCCCGAAGGCTTGCCATCGATGAGGATGCGTACATTAGCTGACCCTCTCAAGCGTACATTCCCTTCCGGGTCTACTGCTACAGATGGGAGATTCATCAGGATGTCCGATGCATTTCCTCCCGCATTGGCGAGATCCTTGCCTACATTGAATACCCGCTTATCCAGCGATAGTTCCATCAAGGTTTTCTCCCCCTGTACCACCACTTCATCCAGGTCTGCAGTACTGGATTGCAGGGAAATTGTACCCAGGTCCATCGTATTTTGCTTAGGATTCAGGGTAAAACTAGAGGACTTGAGGGCTTCGAAACCCATGAATTCCACCAAGGCAAAGAAAGTTCCAAGCTGTAAGTCTATCTCGAAATTCCCTTTTTCGTCAGCGATTCCCCCTCCCACTAGGCTGTCTTTTTGGGTGTACACGCCCACGGTTGCAAAAGGGAGCGGGCTGGCCTTTCCGCTTTCCAGCACAGTTCCTCTCAACTTCCCTTTCTGTTGGGCGACTAGGTCATCCATCGGAACAAAAAGTATCACAAAAAAGATAAGGCTAAGGCAAAAAGATTTCATAGGTTTAGAATTTGGCATACAGCTTAGACCTAGACCAACAACCTAAGTTTAAGGTTCCTGCCTACTAGTAGCAATTCAAGACTAACCTACATTAAAATTTAGCCTGAACAACTTATATTTTGACAAGTGGAAAAAATTAGGGCCAAGATTCCCTCCATTTAAGAGGAAATGAGCTCAATTCATGGCATGTAGGAGTTGCAGGACGATGCCAGCGGAATTGATGGCTGCAGGGCGTACAAATTGATTGAAGCTTACTCGGGCCACTTGGTTGGCATTGTCGCTGCAGCTGCGCAGGACCACAAAAGGCACTCCTAAGGTTCTGCACAAGTGTGCCACGGCAGCACCTTCCATCTCGGTGGCCAGCGCTTGGTAGTCCGTATACAATTGTGTAGCCGTGGTTGGATTGCTGACAAATACATCCGCTGTGGCAATTACCCCTGAGAATACACGAGGAGCACGGTTGGAAATGGATAGAAATGCCACCTTTTTGGCGGCAGCTTCGGCTTGCTTGACCAGGGCCGAATCGGAATGAATGTACAGGTCTTCGTATCGCCCGCCTGAAAGTTTGCGGAAGGGAGAAATTTTAAATCCTAGGGAGTCGATCTGTCCAAAATCTGTTTGCACCAGTTTCGTACCGATGACCAGGTCTCCCGGTAAGGATTCGGGATGCAATCCTCCGGCCACGCCCGTGAAGATGAGTTGCTTCGGTGTAAAATGATCCAGAAGTATCGCGGTGCTGTAGGCGGCATTTACTTTGCCCACCCCTGATTTGGCTATGACCACTGCTTGCCCTTTTAAGTTGCCCGTGTAGAAGGTTAGGCCCCCATACTGCTCTTCTTTTTTGTCTTGCAAGGAATCCAACAGAATAGCGATTTCCTGATCCAAAGCGCCTAAGATTGCCGTACGTTGTGCAGTAGCGCTTAGGGAGAGAAAAATAAAAAGGACTACTAGGGAAAGGGATTTCATAGGGCTAAAAAGAAAATCGAAAGTAGGCTAATCCAAATTAAAATTGGGTGAATTTCTTTTCTTTTTCCCATGGCAAATTTCAAAAGGGTGTAGGAAATAAACCCAAAGGAGATTCCAATCGACAAGCTGTAGGTGAACGGAATCAAGACCATGGTCAGAAAGGAGGGGAGCGCTTCCTCTGGATCCTTCCAATTGATTTGCGTTAGCGGAAGCACCATGAAGGAGCCTACGAGTACCAAAGCAATGGAACTCGCAATAGAAGGAATAAGCGAGAGCAGGGGAGAAAAAAACAAAAAGGGGATAAAGAGTAACCCGGCGGTGATTGCGGTGAGGCCCGTCCTGCCCCCTGCAGAAATACCCACTGCCGACTCGATGTAGGCAGTACCGGAGCTGCTGCCCACCAATCCTGCTACAAGTGTAGCTAAGGAATCCGTGAGCAGGGATTTTTGCATATTTTGTGGATTGCCATCTGCATCCTTAAGTCCGGATGCTTCTGCCAAGCCAACGAAGGTGCTGATTCCATCAAATAACAGCGTGAAAGTAAATACAAAAATCACAGGCAGGTACCCATAGCGCAAGGAGCCAATCAGGTCAGCTTTTCCCACTAAACTGAAGTCTGGCCAGGAAAACAGCCCTTGGTAGTTGACTAAGGTAGGTAAACCTCCAGAAATCGCAGAGGCATCCCCCCACCAGCGCCCGATCGGCCAGGCCAATAGGGTGGTGAATGCAATGCCAAAGAGGAGGGCACCAGGGACTTTGCGTAGGGTCAAGGCTCCCGTAAAGAGTAGACCTGTAAGAAAAGTGAGCGTGACTGGGTCCTTGAAAGTGGTCATACTCACCAAAGTGGCAGGATTAGCTACGATGAATTCCGCATTTTGAAAACCAATGAAGCAAATGAACAATCCGATGCCCGCAGAAACGGCGTGTCTCAAGGAATTGGGGATGGCGCGGATGATTTTCTCCCGAGTATTGAAAAGAGAAAGCAATAGAAATAAGATGCCTGACCAGAATACGGCTCCCAAAGCTTCTTCAATGGTTAAGCCAAAGCCCAATACCGCCGTGTATGCAAAAAACGCATTGATACCCATGCCTGGAGCGACTACGATTGGATTTTTGGCATAAAGCCCCATCATCAAACTTCCAAAGGAAGACACCAGAATGGTGGCGGTGACCACTGCGGAAAAGGGCATTCCCGTAACCGAAAGGATTGCGGGATTCACGATGATGATGTAAAAGCAGGCTAAAAAGGTGCTGACCCCTGCGAGGATTTCGGTTTTGGTGCTCGGCTTCATGGGCTCAAAATAGGCAATGCTCGTCTAGAAAAAAAGAAATGGTAGGAACAGTCCACGGTCGACAGTCTACAGACGACAGCAAGTTGGTATTCAAAAAAAAATAGGGGGCCACCAGCAACAAGTATTAGTACTACAAACGGCAGTCGACATTGGACTGTTGACCGTTGACAAAAAATAAGCTACTGAAAATTGAGTAAAATGCTAATTCCCTTGCGACGAAGGGATTCAATTGCATTTTGAATTTTGGGCGAATTCTTATCCGCGAGGTAGAGGTTGTTGATACCGTGTGAGAAGCGGATCTCGGGAGCAAACTTGAAGTACTTGAAGTAAATTTCAAAGCCCATACCTGCCTCTACCGTAAAGTCACGGCTGGCAGTCACGATTGGGTCCAAATTGATTTCTTCTCGAGCCTTGGTATTGAATAGGTAACTTCCGCCTGCTACAAAAAACATGCGGGTATTATTGAATCGCATAGAGCGGTACTTAAAGACCACGGGAAGTTCCACCATAGTGGCTTCATTGACCAGTTCTTCGCTTCGGTAGCCAAGGTTAATCAAGGAAGTATTGTCTGGAATACCTGGAGTGGTTGCTGTAGTTCCGTCAAAGTAGTTGACGTCCACCTTGTATTCATAAAAGCCAATCTTTGGGGTGAAAATTAGGTTTACCTGATCATGGAAGCGCATGATTCCAATGAATCCCAGGGAGAACCCCGGAGTAAACTTGGGGAAAATGGAATGGATGGCATTGTTGGCAGGAATCGCTGGATTTAAAAATTCCGGAGAATAGCGGAGCTGGTAACTCGCGGTATGCATGCCCAGAAAAAAACCGTAGGAAGTGAATTTATCGTCTGAGCCCGAATTATTGGTCAATCCAAAATACCCTTGGGCATTACTTTGGGCCACTACACAACTCAACAGGAGGCTGAGGACAATTACTTTTGCCCTACGTAGATCGAACTGATGCCAAAAGTGAGTGGTTTGCATACGGTGCTGTGAAATCCTACTTTTTTTAATACTGCTAGAAAATCCTCCCCATCAGGGAAGGCTGCAACGGACTCTGGAAGGTAAGTATAGGCAGAATTGTCTTTGGATACAATTTTTCCGATTTGTGGAAGAATGACGTTTGAATAAAACCCGTAGGCTTGTTTCATGGGAAATGCCTTCGGTTTACTAAATTCAAGGATCACCGTTTTTCCTCCGGGTTTCAGTACCCGGTACATGTCAGCCAACCCTTTTTCCAGATTTTCAAAGTTCCGAACTCCAAATGAAACGATGACTGCATCGAATTTATTGTCTTCAAACTGTAGACCTTCAGAGTCGCCCAAC